>NZ_JBNARB010000009.1:0-82227 GCF_049723235.1 Thermovenabulum sp.
AAAAGCAGTCTACGTCTTTTTGGGGGTCTATGTGGTATTTTATCTGGTCTTCAGAAAGGTGGGAGGGCAGGGGCCTCATTATGAGTATGCCGTGAGTATCCGGATCGTCGTTTAGTTCTTTTATTTTGTTTATTAGTTCCTTTTGCGGGATTTGTTCGGGAAGCTGAAGTACGCTTCCTTTTATTCCTATTTCTTCGCATTTTTTGAGGGCGCCTTTTATGTAGGCTACGGAGTCGGGTTTTTCTCCTGCTATTATTATTTTTAATGAGGGTATGTAGCCTTTTTGTTTTAGCTGTTCTACTTCTTCTTTTAGCTGCTGTTTCAGGGCTTCGGCTACTTCTTTGCCGGAAAGTATGACTGCCATCTTTTTCTGCCTCCTTATTTTTGGATTATTAGTTTTTGCAGGACTAGGCGGTAGGTTTCGTCGGCTATGGCTTCTGCCATCCCGCTTATTTTTTCTATGTGTTCTGTTGTTTTTTCTTTGAATTCGCTGTCCTGTATGCCGCCCAAGTTTATGTATACGTTGAGTTTTCCGCTTAATACGGCGGCTTTTAGAAGGAGCGCTCCCACTCCGGCATCGCTTATTGCAAGTTTGTTGCCTATGTCGGCAAGCCTCCTTTGAAGTTTGAGGGCTTCTAAGGAGTATTCCATTATTTTAACGGGAACCTGGCAGGCTTCTTTTAAGGCTTTTTCTAAGGCTTGCTGTTTTTTTTCTTTTTCTTCTTCGGTGTTTTTGGGCATTTTGTAGGCGGCGGCTACGCTGCTGAATACTTTTGCGTCTTCGTCTATGAGCAAAAGGAGTTTTTCCTGCAGTTCCTGCGTTTTTTGTAATATTTGTTTTATTTCGGATTCTACGTCTTTGTATTTTTCTTTTCCTACCGTCAGGTTTGCTACCATGCTGCCCAGGGCATTACCGAGAGCGCCGGCTAATGCAGCGGCGCCCCCTCCCCCGGGTACGGGCTCCTTTGACGATAGAGCCTCAGTAAATTGTCTTACGGTTTTTTCTATATACATTGGCATCCCCCTATCCCATTTTCTACTTTAGAAAAGCCCGGAAATCCTTCCGTTTTCGTCCACATCTATATTCTCCGCCGCCGGCCTCTTGGGTAGCCCCGGCATCGTCATTATCTCTCCGGTCAGTACCACGACAAAGCCCGCTCCAGCCGATACTTTTACGTTCCTTACGGTTATCCTGAAACCGGTGGGCCGCCCTAATAGCGCCGGATTATCGCTCAAAGAATACTGGGTCTTGGCCATGCATACCGGTAGATTGCCGAATCCTAATTTCTCCAAGTTCTCTATTTCCTTCTGTGCAGCAGGAGTATAATCCACTCCATCGGCACCGTATATTTCTTTTGCAATCGTCTCTATCTTTTCCTTTATGGAAAGTTCGAGAGGATATAAGGGAGCGTATCCGTTTTCTCCTTCCTCTATCAGCCTCAACACCTCATTGGCAAGGTCCACTCCGCCTTCTCCGCCCTTTGCCCATACCTCGGATAATACCACGTTTACTCCTAAGGCTTTGCATTCTTCTTTTAATAAAGCTAATTCTTCTTCCTTATCCGTAGGGAATTTATTTAATGCTACAACTGCAGGAAGCTTAAATTTCTTTGTTATATTTTCTACATGTTTTAAGAGGTTTGCAATTCCTTTCTTTAACGCCTCTAAGTTCACTTCACTTAACTTATCTTTTGTTACTCCACCGTGATGCTTAAGCGCCCTTATGCTGGCAACTATAACCACTGCATTGGGTTTAAGTCCCGCATACCTTGCTTTTATGTCCAAGAATTTCTCCGCTCCCAAGTCCGCACCGAATCCGGCTTCGGTCACCACGTAGTCGGCAAGTTTAAGTGCAAGCTTTGTGGCCATTACGCTATTGCAACCGTGGGCTATATTGGCAAAGGGCCCTCCGTGAATGAAAGCCGGCGTGCCTTCTAAGGTCTGAACTAAGTTGGGCATCAGGGCATCCTTTAAAAGGGCAGTCATAGCCCCGTGGGCTTTTAAATCTCCCGCGGTAACGGGTCTTCCATCGTAAGTGTAAGCTACTATTATCCTTGAAAGCCTTTCTTTTAAGTCCATTAAATCCCTTGAAAGGCAGAACACCGCCATAACTTCCGAGGCTACCGATATATCAAAGCCATCTTCCCTGGGCACACCGTTGGCCTTCCCGCCGAGCCCGTCGACTATGAATCTCAGCTGCCTGTCGTTCATATCCATACAGCGTCTCCACACAATACGCCGGGGATCAATGCCCAGTTCATTTCCCTGATAGATATGGTTGTCTATCATTGCAGCGAGCAAGTTATTTGCTGCTGTAACTGCGTGAATATCACCGGTAAAATGCAGGTTTATATCCTCCATTGGGACCACCTGGGCATAGCCTCCGCCGGCTGCCCCGCCCTTCACTCCGAAAACAGGGCCGAGGGAGGGCTCTCTCAGGCATATCATGGCTTTTTTGCCAACTTTTCTGAGGGCATCCCCGAGACCTACCGTAGTAGTGGTTTTACCTTCTCCCGCCGGTGTGGGGTTAATCGCGGTTACAAGGATAAGCTTCCCGTCTTTTTTATCCTTTAACCTTGCAAAGACTTTTTCGTAATGTACCTTTGCTTTGTACTTCCCGTAGTATTCAATTTCTTCCTCGGAGAGGCCAATTTTTGATGCTATATCCTTTATATGCTCTAATTTGGCCTCCTGAGCAATTTCAATATCGCTTTTGTACATTTTGCATACCTCCATTTTTAGTAATTTTTTTGGTAAATATTAGAAAAATAATTGACACTAAGTCAATTATTAAATATTAATTTTTTCTAAATATTCCCGGCGTTCTAAAAGTTTTTCGAGTTCCGATGGTTCGCTTAGCTTTACTTTTATCAGCCAGCCTTTATCATACGGTGATTCGTTTACCAGTTCCGGACTATCTTCCAGCTCTTCATTAACCGCGATTACCTCCCCGCTCACCGGTGAATAAAGGTCCGATGATACTTTCCCGGATTCGATAGCACCAAAGATACCGTCTTTTTCTACCTTATCACCTGCTTGCGGTAAATCCACGTATAATATTTCTCCCAGCTCCTCCTGAGCATAATCCGTAATGCCTATAATACCCGTATCTCCTGTTACTCTAACCCAGGTATGTTCCGGATGGTACTTAATATCATCTGGAAAATGCATGATAAAACCTCCTGATATTAGTTTAAACATTTAGACTGGTTTTTTCATCCATTTTTTCTCGTTTTTTAACATAAGCTATATAATACATTAAAGGTACAAATATCGCTCCTCCCACTACATTTCCGAGAGTAACGGGAATGATGTTTTTAAATAAAATATCTCCCCAGCTTATGTTTAACCCTCCATATTTTGCAAGGGGCAAAAAGAACATATTGGCTACACTATGCTCGTATCCCGAAAGTACAAAAAGCATAATCGGAAACCAGCAGGAAAAGATTTTTGAAATTATATCCTGGGATGCGGTAGCCATTAAAACTGCCAGGACTACCAGGATATTGCATAAAATCCCTCTTATAAAAGCCTGAGTAATTCCCAAGGAAATTTTGCTTTGTGCGATGGAAAAGGCCATATTCATAACGTTATCCTTTATTAAGCCACTATTTGCAATTAAATACGCAAGTGCCACAGAACCCGCAAAATTTGAAAAATATACCGCAATCCAATTCCTGATAAGAGCGTAAAACGTTATTTCTTGCTTTAAAAATGCAAAGGTCATCAGGTTATTTCCGGTAAACAGCTCGGCTCCGCATACCACCACAAGCATAAGGCCTACCGGGAATACCATAGCGCCAAAAAATTTCATCAGACCCGCATCGATATTTTTCAATGTCTGCATTATAGTAATACTGCCAAAGCCTCCAAAGCCTATGTAGATTCCGGCGAATATACCCAGGGCCACCATCTGTTCGATGGAAAGCTGGGCTTTTTTAATACCATTAGTCACTGTCAAATTAATGGTTTCTTGAGGAGATAAAAATCTTTTTTCCAATATAAACCCCCTTTCATTTAAATATTTACATGTATATACATTTTCATGATATCACATAATTTTATAATTTGTCAATATTATAAAATTATTATAATTTTACAACATTGATATTATTCATTAATTAAAGCTATTTTTTACTCTTTACATCAGCAAAAACATAATAAAATTAAAAATCGAATCTTCTTCCCTTCGAATATTTGGTATAATGAAAGATTCCTCTTCCGGGGAAATTTTGTACTCCTCAATGTAATCCTTTTCACCTTTGTAATACTCCGAAAATATTTCCATTTGCTTTCGCCTCCTTAATAAACCGCATATTCCCTTACAAATCTGTTAACCGCAATTATATTCTCGGGTTTTGCATCTTTCAACGCCATGGGGAGCTTATCAAAGTTAAAAATAAACCCACCTCCCGGGGCTAAAATATCTACCAGTTCCCTGGCCACATTAACGCATTCCTGGGGAGTGCCCGTCCTCAATATGGAAATGGGATAAAGGCCCGTTATTATATATTTTTTGCCGAGCTTATTTTTAATTAAAAGAGGATCTCCGTATTCAAACCACATTTTTACTCCTCGAGGGAGCTCCGATAAGTAATCCAAGTATCGCATCCAATCCTGTTCTAAATAAAGGTCTACTCCCACATTTTTTTCCACAAGTCCTTCTACCAGCTTTTTAAAGGTAGGCCAGAATAATTTCTCAAAATCAGAAGTGCGAAGATAGGGAGGCATATGAAGGGGTATGAACGTCCTTTTATAAATCGAGGGTTCCCTGGGAATACCCGCTTTTATCATTAAGGGAAGAACCGCTTCACAGGCTTCTGACACTTTTTCGGGAATTTTTCTGATATCCCTCACCATCCCGGTAAACCCTCTTATTTGGTCGGCTATAAAATCAAAGGGGGCTTCTGTCAATGCGCTCATTCCCTCTATGCTCAAACCATATTTTTGAGCGGCTTTCGATGAGAACGTTTTTATTTTTATCGTGGAATTAATATATACCCTGTAAGCCTTTGCAAAAACCAAAGCTTTTTTTTCAGCGCTGTCGTTTAATTTCTCATATATTCTGGGAAGGACCTTTTCGATTATAAATTTATAGGGGTCCTGGATAAGTTCATCATATTCTTCTGCCTGCATTGCACTTACTTCGGGATGCTGAATGAAACCTTCCGAACCCATAACAAAGTTTTTAGCTCCCAGCAATCTGTACATCAGCGGAAACCTTAAAATTACCGTGGGCACCACATCGCTTTCTAAGTCTTTAGATACCCTGTCAATTACTTTTTCCAGTAAATCTAAATTCCACTGGGCTTCTTTTAGATCAAGTCCCGAATACTGGATTGCATAGGTTATCTCTACCTTTGTAGCTACAGGCACCCTTTTGGGTATTTTCCCTTCATATATGTCCTTAAAAATTTGAGTCCTTTCCTCAATCATCTTCTCTTTATCTTCCATACAGTCGGAGCTCACCTCCTTTGAATTATCATTATTTTTTGAAATCTCGCCGTACAATATGTGTAAAATTCTATAAGACTATTGAATCCTGATGAAAGGAGTCTTTATCCGTAAATCCAAAATGTTCTACCGTTACCTTTTCTCCTTTCTTCACCACGCAAAAATCTTGGTCATAAGGACCTTTCAAAAGTTTAACCAAAAACCAGATATCCCCTTTTTCCAGCACAAGTTTCAGCGAAGTCATTCTCGCGATTTCTTCAGCCTTTGGAATATATTCCGAAACATCGTATGCCCCCGTATCAATGAGCATTAAATACTTGTAGTTTTTAAGCATAATCTCAAAAATCATTTTAGTTTTTTTAAATCCGTATTTTTTTAAAGCATTTTCAAATTCTTTGCTAATGCTTTTGGAACTCTCTATCCACCCTTTGGTAAGAAAATAAGTTTCTTTTACCCTCTCGTACTTTTCGCCGGGCTTGCTCATGACCATTGAAATACAATCCTCAGTCTTGGGTATTATTAAATTGGCGGTGGAAGCGTGTATCCCCACAAGCCCATTTCCACAGCAGCCATATGCAAATAGCAGGTTATCGGCATCCTTTACCGAATCTACCGTTTCCTGAAGTTTTTTTCTAAGTTTATTAGGATCCGAATGATATTCGGAATCTAAAAAGATTACGGGATAAGTGCAGTTGGTCAATGCATAAGCTAAATTTAATTCATCCCTCAGGGTCTGGCAAGCTATTACTACATTATTCAACAATTATTCACCTCCGATATATCTTTATATTGTTTTCTACTTTAATAAAAAAAATTCCTGCAAGTAATCACTTACAGGAATTATATATTTATAAATTCGGCTTTATTCCATTTTTATATCTAAAAAAGATTCGTTATTTCAAAACCCTGCTCCCTTCCGGGCCCTATGGATATAAAGGCTGCTTTCACCCCGGTTAATTCTTCAATTCTTTTTACATATTTTATCAGGTTATCGGGCAGCTCTTCGATTTTTTTGATTCCTGAGACTCCTTCTTCCCAGCCCGGGAGCTCTTCGTAAACGGGTTCACATTCGGCAAGGACATTTAAACTTGCCGGGAAGTCGGTGAGGATTTTACCTTTATACCTGTATCCCACGCAGATTTTTACCGTGTTTATACCTCCCAGTGTATCAAGTTTAGTTATTGCAATATAGGAAAGGCCGTTGACCTTTACCGCATAACGAAGCATAACTATATCCAGCCAGCCGCACCTTCTTGGTCTTCCTGTAGTGGTGCCGTATTCATATCCTTTTTCCCTGATAAAATCACCGGTGGCATCAAATATTTCGGTAGGGAAAGGTCCTTTCCCCACGCGCGTGGTATAGGCTTTAACCACTCCCACAACTTTATCAATAAATGTCGGACCTACGCCGGCACCTATGCATACCCCTCCCGCCACCGGATGAGAAGAGGTTACATAAGGATATGTCCCCAGATCCACATCGAGAAGGGTCCCCTGAGCGCCTTCATACAGTATTTTTTTATCGTTTTTAGAAAATTCATATATTATTGATGTGGTATCGCATACCATTTCTTTAATTTCTTCCCCGGCTTTCAGGTAAAGGTCAATTATCTCTTCTTTATTCACGCCCTTTTTCCCGTATACTTTCTGAATTATCTCATTTTTTATCCTCAGGTTCTGTTCTACTTTTTCTTCAAAGTATTTTGGTTCCAAAAGGTCGCATACCCTTATTCCCATTCTTTCGGCTTTGTCCACATAAGCGGGGCCAATACCCCTTCGGGTGGTTCCCAGCTGATATTCTCCCTTATGTTCCTCTATAACTTCATCTAAAAGTTTATGATAGGGCATTATTAAATGTGCCCTGTCGCTAATTTTAAGTCTGCTTCTCACTTCTATTCCGTAGCTTTCCAAATACCTTATTTCTTCCACCAGAGCAACGGGGTCTATCACCATGCCGTTCCCCAGGATGCATATCTTCCCGGGGTGGAGTATTCCGGAAGGAATCAGGTGAAGTTTATATCTTTTATCGTCTACCTCCACCGTATGGCCCGCATTATTCCCTCCCTGATACCGTACCACCATATCAGCCCGGGATGCTAAGAAATCCACTATCCTGCCCTTTCCTTCATCACCCCACTGGGCTCCTATGACCACTATCCCCGGCATAACATCACCTCGTTATCCTTTTAATATCCTGCTGATTATTTCTCTTGCCACAATAACTCCAGACACCGAAGCCTGGGCTAAACCTCTTGTAACACCAGCCCCATCTCCCGCAGCAAAAAGATTTTTTACCTGCGTTTCCAAGGATGAAGAAAGGGCGGGTCTTGATGAATAAAACTTCACTTCTACCCCGTAAAGTAGAGTGTGATTGGAGTTTACTCCCGGCACCAATTTATCCATTGCCTGAAGCATTTCCAAAATGCTTACCAGATGCCTGTAGGGGAATACTAAGCTGAGGTCCCCCGGAGTTGCCTCTTTCAGCGTGGGCTCCACAAGACCCCTTTTTATTCTCTCAGGGGTGGAACGCCTGCCGGACAAAAGGTCTCCCAACCGCTGGACTATAACCCCTCCGCTCAGCATATTGGCAAGGGTAGCGATGTACTTACCGTAGGAGATAGGCTCTTTAAAAGGTTCCGTAAAGGTCTTGCTTACCAGGAGAGCAAAATTTGTATTTGTGGTTTTCCTATCCGCATAACTGTGCCCGTTGACGGTAATTAATCCGCTGTTGTTTTCTATGACCACTTCACCGTAAGGATTCATGCAAAAAGTCCTTACCTTGTCATCGAAGGATTTGGAATAGTATACTAATTTGGATTCGTATACCACATCCGTCAGGGGTTCCATTACCACCGAAGGCACTTCTACCCTGACACCTATATCCACAGGATTAATTTCCATATCCAGTCCAAGCCTGACAGCTTCCTTGGCAAACCATTCAGCACCTTCCCTGCCGGGAACGGCTACAATGTAATTCGCAAAGTAATTATCCCCCTTAACCGTCTCCACGCCTACTGCCCTATTTTCTTCCACTAGTATCTTTTTTACTGGAGTAGAGGTTAATATTTCTACCTTACCTTTAAGGTAATCGTACATCTTTTTCAGAATCAGCCAGCATTTTTCCGTACCCAGGTGTTTTACCTTTGCCGGTATTAATCTCAAATCGGCAGTTGCGGCCTTCTGCTGAAGCTCTTTAACCTTATTCTGATCCGTACCGTGCACAATCTCCGTAGCGCCAAAGCTTAAAAATATTCTATCTATATAGCCTATAAGCTCGGATACCTCTTCTTTCGATATATATTCATCCAACCAGCCGCCAAATTCGGTGGTTAAGGTTAATTTTCCATCACTGAAAGCTCCAGCACCACCCCATCCATTAACTATGGAACAGGGATCGCAGTGCATGCACTTTATCTTTTTTTCCTTTGAGGGGCATGCCCTGTGCTCTATGTCCTTTCCCTTTTCTAAAATTAATACCGATGTATTCGGCGCTTTATCCACAATTTCCAGAGCGGCAAAAATACCCGCAGGCCCCGCTCCAATAATAATTACATCGTAGTTTTTTTTCATCTCGCATCCCCGCCTTATGCTTTTTCGAAAAAACCCTAATAAATATAACAGAAAAAATTTTTTTAGTCAATTATATATGAATAATTTATGAGTTGTTTCTTAAAATATTCGCATTTTATGTCATTTCATTTTGCCTATATTTTTCCACGCTTACAAACTTAGTATACTGGGATAGCCACAGGAGCTCTACTTTTCCGGTAGGGCCGTTTCTCTGTTTTGCTATAATAACCTCTACGATATTCTTTTTGTCGGTATCCGGATTATAGTAGTTTTCCCTGTATAAAAATGCAACCAGATCGGAATCCTGCTCTAAGCTTCCCGATTCCCTGAGGTCGCTTAAAACCGGACGATGGTCAGCCCTGGCGTCGGGAGCCCTTGAAAGCTGGGATAAAGCAAGCACGGGCACGTTTAATTCCCTGGCCATAGCTTTCAAGGAACGGGAAATTTCCGAAATTTCCTGCTGCCGGGTTTCCGACTGATTTCTGCTGGATATCAGCTGAAGATAGTCAATTACCACGAGCCCCAATCCTTTTTCAGCTTTTAGTCTTCTGGCTTTTGCCCTGATTTCCAAGCTGGTAATTCCGGGAGTATCATCGATGTAAATAGGAGCTTCCGAAAGAGGCCCCATTGCCCTGGCAAGCCTTGGCCAATCCTCCTCCTCTAATTTTCCGGTTCTTAATTTATGGCTGTCTACATTGGATTCAGCGCAAAGCATTCGCTGAACCACCTGTTCCTTTGACATCTCAAGGCTGAATATGGCCACCGGTATTTTATACCTTATAGCCGCGTTTTGCGCGATATTCAGCGCAAAAGCGGTTTTGCCCATGCTCGGTCTTGCCGCAACTATTATCAGGTCCGATGGTTGCAATCCCGATGTCATAGAGTCCAAATCCGGAAAACCGGTGGGCACTCCCGTTATCCCGCCTTTTGTATGATAAAGCTTTTCGATTCTTTCAAAGGTGGAAAGGAGCAAATCCTTTACGTGGTAAAAATTCTCCACCCTTCTTTTCTGGACTATATTGAATATTTTTCTTTCGGCTTCATCCAGAATTTCTTCCACATCTTCTTTTGGCTCATAGGCAGAAGAAAGAATATGAGAGGCTGTTTCGATGAGCTTCCTTAAAAGCGCTTTTTCCTCAACTATTTTGCAATACTCAGCTATATTTGAAGGTGTAGGCACTATTTCGGTGAGGGTAGCCAGATAAGTGGCTCCTCCCACATCTTCTAACAACCTTTTATTTCTCAGAGATTCGGTAACGGTAATGAGGTCTACGGGATTTCTGTTTTCGTGAAGCTCGACAATGCATTCAAATAGTTTTCTGTGGGACTCCTTGTAGAAATCCTCGCTCTTTAACCTTTCCACAGCAACATAAATAGCCTCCCTGGAAAGAAGCATAGAGCCGAGGACCGACTGCTCTGCTTCAATATTGTAAGGAGGCACTTTGGAAAGGGCTTTTTCCATATATTATCACCCTTCAATTACGTTAATTTTAAACTTTGCTTCCACTTCCGGATGGATTTTTGCTCTGGCTTCATACACTCCAAGGGTCTTTATTACCTCTTGCAGTACGATTTTTCTCTTATCGATATCTATTTTAAGCTGTTCTTTCAAGCCCTCCGCAATGTCCTTTGTATTAATGGAACCGTATAATTTACCCTGTTCACCGGCTTTTACCTTTAATGTAAGAGTGTAATTTTCTATTTTTTTGGCAAGTTCCAGGGCTTCTCTTTTTTCCCTTTCCTTTTTATTCTCCACCGCCTTTTTTTCCTGTTCCAGTTTTGCTATGTTTCCCGAAGAAGCCTCTATGGCTAAATTCTTAGGAAAGAGGAAATTCCGGGCATAACCGTCAGCTACATTAACCACATCGCCTTTTTTGCCCAAGTTTTTAACATCTTGAATTAAAATGACCTTCATTTTTCTCACCCCGATTATATATAAAGTTACAATTTTCTAAAATTCATTAATATATCAAACATTCCGGCCCAGGCTACTATTTGCGCAAAGAAAGGATTGAAGAACACCAAAAAGACCGCAAGAACCCTTAATGGTTTTGACACATTGTACTTGCCAAAGTAAAAGGCAAGGAGGGAAAAGCCTTCTATAAAAAAGGCAAAGTAAAATACCAGCTGCAGATTCATCCCTATGGTTTTCAATATTCCTACAGGCCAGTAAGGTTCAAGGAATGAAAGCAATATCCCTATCATGAAAAAAAATACCGTAAAGGACGGAAGCTTCCACTGCCAGAAAGGGGTGAAATCCTTAATCCTGCTTCCTAACCTTGTTATTACAAGCTTTGCCACACTGTAATTTAAAAAGGAGTCTACCACGGAAGCGAGCACAAATACCCCGGGGATTGCCATTGAAAGAAGGTTTACTGCCTGCTTAAAGTTTTGTGTGGTCTGTTCTACTAATTCTTTATTCATGCCCATGGATGTATAAAATTTTGTTACCTGTTCCACGGATTCTTTCAATGCAGTAATTTCTTCATTTATAGGGTTAATCCCCATTACATAAAGGGAAATAACAATCAAAACCACCTTGGCTATAAGGGAAGCCACGGTGCCCACCGCTAAGCATTTTTCGGCGGAAAAATCCTTGCTTATAGCCCACCCTAAGGCTATCCCTATAAGCCCAAATCCCAGAATTACGGTAAGAGCCTGTAGAGGCCCTTCCAGCATAGCTACTATGATACCCGATACGGCTGTGGCAAGGATGCTTATTTTCAAACCATGCCTTATGCCGAGAAGGATTATGGGTACAGGCCAAACAAGGCTTGCAAAGGTCCCCAGAATCGGTATATAAAGCGAAAGTAAACTTAGAATAATGGTAATAGCTGATAGAAGCGCTCCTTCAACCAGTGCCCTGGTATTGTTTTGCATAAATTTTCCCCCTTTTGGCTTAAAAAAAGAGAGGGATTACCCCTCTCTTTATTCCGTGGTAAACGGCAGTAAAGCCATGTTCCTGGCTCTTTTAATGGCAACGGTAAGCTGCCTTTGATGTCTTGCACAATTACCTGTAATCCTACGGGGCAAGATTTTTGCTCTTTCGGTTATAAATTTCCTCAATCTTGCCACGTCTTTGTAATCAATATAATCTATTTTATCCACGCAGAAACTGCAGACCTTTTTCTTCTTGTTCTTTTTCGCCTTCACCCTCTATCCTCCTTTTCTTAATACTCAGAAGGGCAAATCTTCTCCGGCGTTTAAATCATCACCGAAATCAAAATTCAAATCTATATCCGGGTCGTTAAATCCTTCTTCAAAAGCACCCGTTTGGGGTTCGGGTTCCCTTTCCTGGGAATCTGTTGCCTTAGGCCTATCTAAAAATTGTATTTCTTCAGCTACCACTTCGGTAACCCATTTTCTTGCACCGTTTTGAGTCTCAAAAGACCTGACCTGCAGCCTTCCGCTAACCCCCACGAGCCTGCCCTTTCTAAGGTTGCTCGCACATTGTTCGGCTAATTTTCTCCAAACCACGATGGGAATAAAATCCGTATCCCTTTCCCCTTTTTGATTCAAAAAGGGCCTCGAGACGGCCAGCGTGAAGGTAGCCACAGCTACCCCGCTCCCAGGGGTGTACCTCAGTTCGGGGTCTTTTGTAAGCCTTCCGATTAAAATAACCTTATTCAAATTTTACACCCCTATCTATCCTTCCGGATAACGATATGCCTTAAAACGCCGGTGGTAATCTTCAAAAGCCTTTCCATTTCCTGCACCGCCGATGGGTCTGCAGTAAAGTTCATTATTACGTAATACCCTTCCTTGCGGCGCTCAATGGGGTAGGCCAATCTTCTTTTTCCCCACCGTTCAATCTCCTGTACCTCTCCCCCTCTGTCGGTAATTACGCTTTTGAATTTTTCGATCAAAGAGTTGGTGGAATCCTCATTCAAATCGGGGTCGAGGATGTACATGGTTTCATAGCTCCTCATCTTTTCACCTCCTCGGACATTTGGCCCCGGAATTTCACCGGAGCAGAGATGCTCTTGCGTATTATATCATTATTCTGTAAGATTTTCAAGCTCCCCGGGTCCCATACTTTTTATTATCTTTTTAACACCCTTTTCGAATTTGGGCCTCGGGATCATAACTTTTCTTCCACATCCCAAGCATTTTATCCCTATATCGGCTCCCAGCCTCCATATTTCCCACTGAAAGCTTCCGCAGGGGTGCTTTTTTTTCATTTCAACTACATCACCGAGATAAAATTTCAACCGCATCACTCCTTTAAGCACCTTTTAGCGGGGCTCTAAAATAAGCAAAGCTTATTTTTTCCTTTTCAAAACGTTCCTTGATTTTCTTCCTGATTTCCCTTTCTACCGCCCACTGCTTAAGTGGAGTTGTTTTAGATATTATGGTAAATTCGATTCCTTCCGGTCCAAAATCCGTAATACCTAAAACCTCCGGGCCTTCTTTTATGTACTCCAGGGTTTTAATTTCCTCGCATATTTCCCTGAGAATGCTAAAAACCCTGTCTATATTTTCTTCATAGGATACCTTCACCTTCACGAGTGCCCTCATATTGCCCCTCGTGTGGTTTGTCACCCTTTTTATCTCCCCGTTTGGTATTATATGTAGCTGTCCGCCAAAATCCCTGAGTTTTGTAATTCTGAACCCCACCTCTTCTACAAAGCCCTCCACTTCTTCTGTTTCAATGTAATCCCCCACCTGGTATTGATCTTCAAACAAAATGAAAAATCCCGCAATTACATCTTTCACAAGACTCTGGGCTCCAAATCCTACCGCAATGCCGCCAATGCCCGCAGCGGTTAGTAGAGAAGAGGTGTTTATACCTGCCAGGTCCAGAAGTATCAGGAGGGCGATGAAATATACAGTGTACTTTAAAAGGCTTTTCAAAAGTCCTCCTAAGGTTTTTATTCTGTTCTCATTTGTCTTAATGATTTTTGTCTGCCGGTAAAAAAGGCCATCAATGAACCGGTTTAATATTTTTACAAGGAATACCGATAAAATTATCACATAAAGCATTTTCACGTAATTTGTGTTCAAAAACCTTAGCTGAGTCCAAAAATTCATGTAGGAAACACCCTTTATATCGTAATGGTTTTAAATAAAGTCATTTTTTCTACTATTGTGTACATATTTGTAACGCTTCCCACCTGCAGTTTCTCTTTAAGGTTATAGTAATCCAGGCAGGTACCGCAGGAAAGTATACTTACTCCTTTTTCTTCAAGGGTTTTTAATATTCCCGTCATTTCTGAACCCTCGGTGGTCAAAAAAACTCCGCTGTTAACAAACATTATGGATTCGGGTAGTTTTTGCGATTCGCTCAATGCATATAAAAAACTTCTCATAAGTAATTTCCCGAGCTCTTTTGAACCTTGTCCAAAAGTATTCCTGCCAATCAGCACCACATAAGCATCTTTTTCCTTAGTTGTATCTTCTTTTTTTTCTTCCTTATGGGCAGTTAAATAAAATAGTCCTTCCTTTTCTTCCGCTTTTACGGAAAATCCTCTGCTTTTTAAAAACTTAGTTACATTTTCTTTTGACACCTCATTATCTACGATTACATTTATATCTTCAATATTAACATTTTCTTCCAGTGCGTTTTTAGTCATAATAACAGGTTCCGGGCATTTTCTCCCCCTGCAGTCCACCCTTATCATTTTTTCCCTCCTTTTTTAAATAAATTTTATAACCTTCGGAAATATTGTATCAATAACCTTTAGCTGATTCAATATTTTCGATCCGTTGAGCACATTCCACAGGTATCTATTGGTGAAAATTGTGAAGAAGGGCTGAAAAACTGTTGTAACTATGGAAAGCCATAAAGCAATAGCAATAAGGGATAAAAAAGCTCCGGACAGCCTGTTTAAAAAAGACATTTTTGTTTGCTTTGTTAAGCCCGCTATAAAATATTCAGCCACGGTAAAAATTATCTGTATTCCGGCAAAAATCACAAGAAAAGCTATTGCATTTAATGCCATATCCAAAATCATTTTATGATTTAATATGCCGGCCGGCAGGGAATCGGAAGGTAATCTCTCAATACCCAAATTAAAAACCTGAGCTAATCTTCGTTCCAGGCCGAAATTTTTTGAAAGAAAATCTACAGTGTTTTTCTGATAAAAAATAGCAGCATAGATTGAAATTATTATTCCCACTACATTTATAGCAGAAGTTACAATCCCTCTTGTGTATCCATCTATAGCTCCTTTTATAAAAATAAAAATTAAAAGAATATCGAGGAAATTCATAAAAAGCATCTCCTCTAAAAAAGGATACTTATTAATAAGATATGCATTTTATGGAATTTTGTTACAAAAATGAATAGATTTTTACTATTAATGTCAATAATATTAAAAAATGCTCTTTTGGGAGGTTCCCGATGATAATACCGCAGTTATTGCGAACCGACGAAATAAGGGTTCATATAGAAAATCCTCTTGCTTCTGAAATCCTTTCAAGAGGCATATGGAGAATTTTAGAAGAGGAATGGAGGCAGCAAAGCGAAATTGTTTTTTTATGTATCGGAACCGATAGATCCACAGGTGATTCCTTAGGACCAATAGTAGGAAATTTTCTTTTAGAAGATCCTGTTATTCAAAAAATCCCCCTTGTCAGCGTTTTCGGATGTCTGAAAGAGCCGGTTCACGCCGGAAATCTCGAAAAAGTATTGCAGGAGCTGAACGATTCGAAGGAAAAACCTTTTATTATAGCCATAGACGCTTCCTTAGGAAGGCTTGAAAATATCGGCACTATTAAGCTGGGTAAGGGACCGTTAAAACCCGGTGCCGGAGTAAAAAAAGAATTACCTCCCGTTGGAGCTTTTCATATTACGGGAACCGTCAATTTTGGAGGTCTCATGGAGTACTTAGTCCTGCAAAATACGAGGCTTTATATAGTCTATGAAATGGCAAAGGTTATCTCGGATTCCATACATAAAGGAATAATCCTTTATTTCATGAAATAATATTTATAGCCCCCGGCCAGACTTCAAAGGTTTTTGGCGTAACCCCAATTATATCCCCATCGGTGTGAACCAAAATCGGGGATTGGCTTTTTATTGTCACCTTCTTTCCCCGGAAGGTTTCGTACGACCGATGGGTGGTATGCCTTCCTTTGAATACTTTTGGTAAAAATCTTAATATCTCAAGTTTACTAACCTCATTTACAATCGAAACATCCAGATGCCCGTCATCCGGCTGAGCGGTAGGGCATATCATCATACCGCCGCCGTAATACCTGCCATTGCTAACCGTAACAAGCCACACCCTTTTTTTTAACACTTTCCCATCCAGAATAATTTCCACTTCCTGAGGTTTAAACCTTAAAAGGGTCTTTATTACTGCAAATATATAGGCCGCGCTACCCTTTAAAAACTTAACTTCATTATTTACTGAGTCCGCTACGGAGGCATCCAGCCCTGCCCCCGCTGCGTTAATGAGTATTTCACCGTTACAGCTTATAACATCTACCTTTCTGGTGTTACCCCTTTTAATCAATTCTAAAGATTTCTCAATATCTTCGGGAATACCTACAGTCCTCGCAAAATCATTACCTGTCCCCGCAGGTATTATACCTAATTTTGCATCTTTACCGGCTAAGGATTTTACAATATCCCTTATGGTTCCATCTCCACCTACCGAAACTATGGCGTTAAAACCCTGTTCCCAGGCTTTTTGCGCTAAATAAGTAGCTTCTCCTGCTCGGCTGGTAAAGCAGTAATCGTATTCTATATCGATCTTTTTTTGGATTTTAGACCAAACCCCTTTAGCCCTTCCTCTTCCTGCTACCGGATTTATTACAAAAAATACCGACAACCGTTATTTCTCCCCTTCCTGCATTTTTTATCCGTTTTCCGTCCTTATCATTTCGCATTTACCGTTAAATTCAGCGCCCTCTTCCACTATAATCCCTTCAACCTTCACATCTCCGATTACCTTCCCCGAAGTTTTAATATATAGTTTTCCTTTCAAAAATATATTGCCCTGATATTCGCCCGCTATTACGGCATTGTTAGCCTTTATCTGGGCTTTTACCTTAGATCCTTCCGATATTATTATATCGCTTTCGCTTTCTATCTCGCCCTCCATTGTTCCATCGATTTTAAGGACCCCGCTTGAAATTATCTTACCCTGAAATTCAGCGTTTTTTCCTATAATCGTTTCTACCCTGTCTTTCACCGAATTTAATTCTTCCTTTTTGCCGAACATAAATTCCCCCCTGTTTTCATCAATCCTGATCGGATTGTTTTTTTATGTAAGTTAAAGGATCGATAAATCTTCCATTATGTAAAAGAGAAAAATGAAGGTGAGCACCGGTGCTTCTTCCCGTGCTTCCCACTGCAGCTATATCCTGGCCCTTTAATACTTTTTGTCCTTTTCTTACAAGTATTTTTGAAGCATGAGAATACATGGTCTGAATTCCATTATTGTGATTAATAATCACCGTATATCCATATCCCGCCTTGTATCCGGCAAATATCACTACTCCGTTTGCCGCCGCTTTAATTTTTGTACCGTAAGCTGCCGAAATATCAATTCCGTCGTGAAACTCTCTACCTCTGCCAAAAGGGTTTTTCCTGTAGCCAAAGTAAGAAGTTATTTCACCCTGCACCGGCCATAGACCCGGGATGGAGTCTACCCTTTCCTTCAGTTCCATTAAAGCCTCTGAAAGATTTTTCAGATTTTTTTCCTTTTCCGCTAATTTTTCGTTTAGATCGTTTAGTACCAAAAGTAATTCTCCTCGATTTATATCCCCGCGGCTGGAAAGCCCCGTAGTTTTCTGCTGTAGAAGCCCGTAATCTTGTATTTTAAATGTATTGTCCTTTAATACCTGGTTTAATTTACCTTCCAATTCCTCTATTTTGGACAATTTTTTTTCCACCTCATTTATTTTGTCTTCTAATTGTTTTTTCTGCTGATTGTATTCTTTTATTTTATGTTCCATTTCCTTGTAATTTTGATTTTCCTGTAAGAGTTTATAATTTTCCGATTTAATGAGATTTATGTATCTTATCAGGTTAAAAGTTAAAAACAGAATAAGAAACAAAGAAAATATCACGCCATATTTAACTATGGAAATTTTTTTAGAATCCAGAAAGAAGGAAAGGGTTTTTTTATCCGAATGGGGAACTATCATTATGGTCATGCTATCTTTCTTTTTTTTCATATATCATCCTCCCGGCTATTCGGAGAGTGCCTTTTGTAAAACCTTTTTCTCCTCTTCACTTAACAAATACGTACTGGTTCCACCGCTGATGGGCTTTAAATACACCCTGTTCTCATCCCTCCCGTAAATGCTGGTTATTATAAATCCATCATTATTCCCGTTTAACAGGGCAATGCTGAAGCTAAGGTCGCTTCCCATATTTTCAAAAGCATTATACCTGATGGCGTGAAATTTTTGTAATGCAGCCTTCGATCTTTCTTCAAAATCTTTTACTTTTTTTTGGATCTTAACCCCCTCTTCCTTTGCCTCTTTTACATCCTTGGCTATCATCATCAAAATTTCCTCCAGGTTTTTTCCATCCATTCCCCTTGTAAGTGCCTGATATTTCTTCATAATTTTTGTCAATTTTACGCTCACAGCAATAAAAATTATAAGTGCGGCAATATAAAGGAAAACAGTTATTAATATAAGTGTATCGATATTTTCTCCAATTAGTCTCTTTACTTCCTGTATGTACTGTAGCTGCATTTTTATTTGCCTCCCTTAGGTCTTTAATTTTATCAATAATATTAATAAAAATTAAATTTTATGAATAAATAAGTTATAAATACTGCTGTAAATATTGCGGGCAGAAGATTACCCACCTTTACTCGAGATTTCCCTGAAAGCATGTTTATGCCTATGCCGAATATTAAAAGACCTCCCGTAGCGGTCATTTCTCTAATTATTTCCTGGGTTAAATACGCTTTAATAAATCTTGCAGATAGCGTTATCGCTCCCTGGTAGATAAAAACCGGAAGGGAGGAGAAGGCCACTCCTATACCTAAGCTGGAAGTGAAAACAATAGACGAAACCCCGTCGAGTATTGACTTAACAAAAAGAATACTGTGGTTTCCGTTCAAGCCGCTTTCAATGGAGCCCATAATAGCCATGGCTCCCACACAATATACTAAACTTGCCGTTACAAAAGCCTTTGTAAACTCTCCTTCGGATTTAGAAAACTTCTTTTCAATCCTTCCTCCTATTTTATTAAGTCCTTCTTCTATTTTTAAAATTTCGCCGATGATTGCTCCGGTAACTATACTCAAAGTAACAACCAGTAAGTTATTTGTCTTGATGCTCATGGATATTCCTATAAGCATTACCGTAAGGCTAAGCCCCTGCATCACCGTTGACTTAATATCTTCGCTGAAACTGTTTTTTAAAAAATATCCCAAGAGTGAACCTAAAAGTATTGATACGGAATTAACTACCGTGCCCAGCAATTTTTATCCCCCAATTCTTTTTGTTATAACTTTTCGTCTTTAAATTAAAAGTTTTTACGAAAAAACCCGGGGATTTTTCCCGGGTTTTTCACTAAAAGTATAGATCCCTCTCCCCCCGTTCCAATCGCAATAATTTTTCAATAGTCTTTTTTCTGATGGTTTCGTCAGGAATATCCATTAGACTTTTTTGAATTACTTTTTCTCCTATTGCTTTTAATTTTTCATCGGCGTAATCCATCAGAAATTCTTTAAAAGTCAAAATGGCATTCGGCTGGCAAAGGTTCTGTATGTTCCCGGATTTTGCCAGTTCCATGAACCTATCGCCGGTTCTCCCCATTCGGTAGCAGGCAGTACAATAACTGGGCAAGTACCCCTGCTGGCAGAGGGACATCAATACCTCGTTGGGAGTCCTTTTATCTTCTACTTCGAATTGATAACAGGCATTTGTTTCTTTTCTGCTGATTTCGTCGTGATATCCTCCCACACCCGTACATGATCCGGCGCTTATTTGAGAAATACCTACCGAAATAACCTCTTCTCTAAAATCCGGCTTTTCCCTGGTCGAAAGGATCATTCCCGTATAGGGAACGGCAAGTCTTACAATAGCTACAATTTTCTTGAAATCTTTATCGCTTACCAGATACGGGAAGCTTTTCAAATCGACCCCTTTAGCCGGCCTCAACCTGGGGAAGGAAATGGTATGCGGTCCCACCCCGTACTTCTCATCCAAGTATTTGGCGTGCATTATCAGCGCCACCACTTCATATTTAAAATCGTAAAGGCCAAACAGCACGCCCAATCCTACGTCATCTATACCCCCAAGCATGGCTCTGTCCATAGCAGTAGTGTGATAATCATAATCGCTTTTTGGACCGGCAGGATGCATGTATTTGTACGTTGGTCTATGGTAAGTTTCCTGAAATAGTATATACGTTCCAATTCCAACCTCTTTCAATTTTTTATAATTTTCCACCCTGGTGGCGGCTATATTTACGTTGACCCTTCTTATACTGCCGTTTTTTAACTTAGTATCGTACACGGTCTTAATTACTTCCAGAGTATAGTCTATCGGGCAGTTTACCGGGTCTTCCCCCGCTTCTAAGGCAAGTCTTTTATGCCCCATTTCTTCCAGTATTTGCACTTCTTCCCTGACTTCTTCCATGGTCAGCCTTCTTCTCTTGGCATTATTATCTCTTCTGTAACCGCAATACCTGCAGTTGTTTACGCAGTAGTCGCTGAAATAAAGAGGTGCAAATATGACTATCCTGTTACCGTAAATTTTGTTTTTGACTTCCTTAGCAACCAGGTATAATTCTTCCAGTAACTCCTCATCTTCCAAATAAAGTAGGCTTGCCACTTCATTAATATCTAAGCCTTTTGCTTCTCTCGCCTTTTCAATTATCTCCCTTATTTCGCTTTTTGTAGCTTTTTCTCCTCTTTTCAGAGCTTCTAAAATTTTCTGATCATCAATAAAATCTGCCTTTAAATTTTCAGGATCCTCTTTTAATACATACTCCATTACTTTCCCTCCTTAATTTATTGATTTTTAGTGACAATTAATCACCTTTATCCTCCCGGAGGGAAAGCCGTTTTTAAAATTAACATAATTTCCTCCCCCCTTCGTTCAGGAATTTCCCTCCCGTCAGGATATAATTTAAAAAGATGTTTCACGTGAAACAATTTATAGTGTTATTAATTCAATTATCCTCTCCAGCTCTTCCTTAGAGTAAAATTCTATTTCAATCTTGCCTCTTTCTTCATTACCTTTAACCGTTACTTTTGTTCCCAATGCAGAACGCAAAATTTCTTCAATAACATTGAACCTGTTTTCTTCATTTCTTTTTTCTTTATCAGTTTTTCCCTTTATTTTATCTTCTCTCGTCTTTTTAATAAATTCTTCGGTTTCCCTTACTGATAATCCTTCTTTTGAAATCTTTTTAGCCAGTAACAACCTTTCTTCGGAATCTTCTAACGATAATAGAGCCCTTGCATGCCCTGAACTAATTTCCCCCTTAATCATCATACTTTTTATCTCATCGTCCAAATTCAATAATCTCAATGTATTTGCTATAAAAGGCCTGCTTTTGCCGAGCTTTTTTGCCAGTTCCTCCTGAGTTAACCCGCATTGCTCTATTAAAGTCCTGTAGGCTTCAGCTTCTTCAATAGGATTTAAATCTTCCCTCTGGATATTTTCAATTAAAGCGACCTCCATTATTTCTTCCCTGGTTAACTCTTTTACTACAGCAGGAATTTTTTTTAAGCCGGCTATTTTTGCTGCCCTCCATCTTCTTTCACCGGCAACTATTTCATACCCTTTTTCGGTTTTTTTCAGTATAATAGGTTGTATTATTCCGTGAGTTTTTATGGATTCGGCGAGTTCTATTAGTTTTTCTTCATCAAAATTTTTCCTTGGCTGATTTTCCCGTGAATATATTTTATCTACATCTATCTCTATTAGATTCTCTTCTTTTTCTTCATCTACAGGGATTAAAGCCCCGAGTCCCTTACCAAGAGCCTTCTTAGGCAATTCCGAGCACCTCCCTTGCCAGTTCCATATATACTTCGGATCCTCTGGATTTGGGGTCATAGGCGATTATTGGCTTTCCGTGGCTCGGCGCCTCACTCAACCTTACATTCCTGGGGATTATTGTTTTATATACTTTATTTCTAAAAAATTTTTTCACTTCTTCCACTACCTGTATGGATAAATTTGTTCTGGCATCAAACATAGTAAGTAAAACCCCTTCAATTTCAAGGGTTTCATTTAATGATTTTTGAACCAATTTTATTGTATTCATCAGCTGGCTTAAACCTTCTAAAGCATAATATTCGCATTGTATGGGTATCAAAACCGAGTTGGCAGCCGTTAGGGCGTTGATTGTAAGAAGTCCCAGAGAAGGAGGACAATCAATGATAATATAATTATACCGATCGCTTATATTTTCCAAGGATTTTTTTAACAAATACTCTCTTTCTTCCATCATAACAAGTTCTATTTCAGCTCCGGCTAATTGAATATTCGAAGGGATAATGTAGAGGTTTTTATATTTAGTATCCATGATATTTTCTTCAATTGGTTCACCGTTAATTAAAACATTATACAAGGATCCCTTTAATTTTTCTTTATCAATTCCCAGGCCGCTGGTGGAATTCCCCTGCGGGTCTATATCTACTATCAGGACTTTTTTCCCTAAGGAGGCTATACAGGAGCTGAGGTTCACAGCAGTGGTAGTTTTACCCACTCCACCTTTTTGATTTGCAATTGCTATAATCTTTGCCATCCTTTCACCAACCCAGTTTTATTATAATAATTATTTCTATTTTATCATTTTATTTCCTTCTATTAAATAAAAAAAATAATGGTTCACTACCTCTTGGGTATTTGAACCACCAGCTCTATATAATCCCCTTTATCGTATTCCTTATATTCCGCACTAAGGCCTGTGTCTTTTATATTCGATACTAATTTTTTAATCGAATTAACAAATATCCTGATATCCTTTATTGCGATTTTAAGATTTTTTTTCTTATTTTTCTCTTTCTGTTTTTGCTTTGTTATATAGGATTCCACTAATTCTTCAGTTTGCCTAACATTTAAGCTCTTTTCAACTACTTTTTTGATTACCTCCCTTTGCATTTCTTCTTCGGGAAGTTTTAAAAGGGCTCGAGCATGTCTTTCAGTCAGGTTTTCCTGGGAAATAATTTTCAAAATATCAGGTGGTATCTTCAATAAACGTATTTTGTTAGCTATGGTAGACTGGCTTTTCCCTATCCTCATTGCCAATTGTTCCTGAGTTAGACCATGTTCTTCCATGAGAAGCCTGTAGCCTTCCGCTTCCTCTATAAAATTCAAATTTTCCCTTTGCAAATTTTCTATTAATGCCATTATAGCGGTTTCGGTTTCCTTAGCATCTCTAATAATAGCTGGAATTTCCTTCAATCCCGCTATTTTGCTTGCTCTCCATCTTCTTTCGCCAGCAATTAATTCATAGTTTGTTTTTCCAATTCTTCTAACTATTATCGGCTGCAGAACACCATAATTTTTTATGGATTCGGTCAAATCTTTAAGGGAATCATCATCAAAATTTTTTCTCGGCTGATAGGGGTTGGGCTTTATCGCATCTACCGGTATATTTACTATCTCATTTTTCTTCTCCCCCCACACCAATTACCACCGCCTTACATTTTTTCTATTTATTTTTTATAAATTCTATTCTTTTTAGAAATATCCTTCTTTACTGCTAAAAAACAATTTATTCTTTTATTTTATCGGTCTCTTTTCAGGTATACCCGGCCTTCGAGGGTATTTATCCGGTGTCTTTGTTATCTTTCTTATTACTATAATTTTCCTTTTATACCCCGACGGCAAATCGTAGGATATTACATCTTCAATTTTTCCACCCATTATTTCCATTGCTTTAAGCGAACTATCTATTTCCTCCTTTGCCTTTTCCCCCTTCATTGCCAAAAAAAATCCTCCCACCTTCACAAAAGGAAGGCAAAATTCGGCTAAGGTGGAAAGGTTGGAAACCGCCCTTGCTACGGAGTAATCGTAATTTTCCCTGTGTTCACTATTTCTTCCTAAATTTTCCGCCCTATCGTTTATAACACAAATATTTTTTAAATCCAATTTTTTAATAACTTCCTCGAGAAAATCCGTCTTCTTTTTCACAGAATCAAGAAGAGTAATATTCAAATCATCTCTAACAATTTTTAATATTATCCCCGGTATTCCGGCTCCCGTTCCGACATCAATCAATTTTCCCGATTCGCTTAAATTAAACAGTTTAAAAAGATAAAGGGAATCTACTATATGTTTTTCTGCAAATTCCGTTTCATCTATTACAGAAGTTAGATTCGTTATTTCATTATGCTTTATAACTTCCTGAAAATATTTTTCCAGAAGATATAGTTTTTCCTCCGTCAAAAGAATTTCACATTTTAAAAGTTTTTCTTTAAGTATCTCTCTCATAACATTATTCTTCACTTTCTTTTTCCTTTTTTCTTTTTTCCGACTCCAAATAAATCAGTAAAATGGATATATCCGCAGGATTCACGCCGGATATTCTGCTGGCCTGTCCGATAGATTCGGGCCTAATTTTCTTTAGCTTTTGCTTTGCTTCCGTCCGAAGTCCATAGATTTTATCATAGTCAATATCGGGAGGAATTTTCTTATTTTCCAGCTTTTTAAAAGCCTCTACCTGTTTTAACTGCCTGTTTATATATCCTTCATAGGCAATTTCCACTTCCACCTGTTCGATTATTTCCTTTGGCAAATCCGGTCTATCCTTATCGAATACCTTTATCTTCTCATAGTCCAATTCCGGCCTTTTCAATAAGTCCTCCAAGGTTACCGGGGTGTTTATCGGACTTGTTCCTATTTTTTCGAGTTCTTCATTTACCTCCTGATTTGGCGTAATCTTAATATTTCTCAATCTTTCTATTTCTTCCTCTATCATCTTCTTTTTCTTCAAAAACTTCCGGAACCTGTCTTCACTTATTAATCCTATTTTATATCCTATTTCAGTAAGCCTCATATCCGCGTTGTCATTTCTCAAAATCAGCCTGTATTCCGCCCGAGAAGTAAGCATTCTATAAGGTTCGTTTGTACCTTTTGTTACCAGGTCGTCTATCAATACACCTATATACGCATCGGATCTTTTCAATATCAAAGGTTCTCTATCCTTTAATTTTAACGCTGCGTTTATGCCAGCAATTAAACCCTGGGCAGCAGCTTCTTCATAACCCGAAGTTCCATTAATCTGGCCTGCCATATACAATCCTTCAATTTCTTTTGTTTCCAGGGTCAGCTGCAGCTGCGTAGGAACTACGTAATCGTATTCTATAGCGTATCCGGGTCTCATTAGTTTCACGTTTTCCAGACCTTTAATTGATCGCAACATCATAACCTGTACATCCTCGGGTAAACTTGTGGAAACTCCCTGAACGTACATTTCATTGGTATTGAGCCCTTCCGGCTCAATGAATACTTGATGGGATTCTTTATCTGAAAATCTCACTACCTTATCCTCTATACTCGGACAGTATCTTGGTCCGACACCTTTTATATCTCCTCTATACAGGGGAGCCCTGTGGAGATTTTCGAGGATTATCTCGTGGGTCTTTTTTGTAGTATATGTCAGCCAGCAGGAAACCTGAGGTCTATTTAACACTTCTGTTTCGTAGGAAAAAGGAATCATTATTTCGTCTCCCGGTTGCTCTATCATTTTGGAAAAATCTACTGATTTTTTATGAATTCTTGGAGGCGTTCCCGTTTTGAACCTGCCCAGTTCAAAACCCAAGTCCAGTAAACAATTGGATAGTTCGTTTGCGGGAAATAGTCCGTTGGGGCCACCGCTGTAATTAACATCTCCGATTATTATTCTGCTTCTCAAATACACTCCGGTAGTGAGAATAACGGCATTGGCGTAATAAACTCCTCCCGTTCGCGTAACAACTCCCTTTACCTTCTTATTTTTTGTAATAATTTTTACCACTTCACCCTGGACTATATCCAGGTTTTCTTGACTTTCTAAGGTATATTTCATTGAAAATTGATAAGCCTTTTTATCCGCCTGAGCCCTTAATGCCCTTACAGCAGGACCCTTCTTCGTATTTAGCATTCTTACCTGAATTAATGTTTTATCGGTGTTTTTAGCCATTTCGCCACCCAGCGCATCTATCTCCCTCACCAAGTGACCTTTTGCAGGACCTCCTATGGAAGGGTTGCACGGCATCATAGCAATACTATCCAAATTTATTGCGAATACCACCGTTTTCAATCCCAGCCTTGCACAGGCAAGGGCAGCCTCACAACCGGCATGTCCTGCACCCACAACTGCCACATCATAATATCCAGCAGTATATTCCATATCACTTCACCTTCATTTCCCTATACAAAAATTTTCAAATATAGCATCGAGAATATCCTCTTTAACGCTGTCCCCGGTAATCTCACCCAAATATTCCCATGCTTCTCTTATATAAATAGCGCTTATTTCCATTGGGAGATTGTTTTCTACAGTAATTTGTGCTTCTTTCAAACTTTCTATTGCTTTGTTTATTGCTTCTATATGTCTTTGAGCTGTAATTATTATACCTTCTTCCAGGGAACCCACTTCATTAACGATTAATTCGTAAATTTCCTCCCTCAACAATTCTATACCCTCATCTCTCAGTGCCGATATTTTTACAATTCTTTTCCCCGGCAGAAGTTCTTTCACCTTTTGCTCATCTATTTTTTGTCCCAGATCTATTTTGTTAAAGATGATTAGAAGCCTTTTTTCCCTTATATTTTCTATTATTTTGTAATCCTCTTCCTCTAATTCGCCAAAAGCATCCACCACAAAAAGCACCAGTTCGGCTCCCTGTACCTTTTCCATTGCCCTCTCCACACCTATTTTTTCTACAGGGTCCTTTGTGTCTCTTATACCTGCTGTATCAATTATTTTAATGGGTATTCCTTTAACATTTATATATTCTTCAATTACATCCCTTGTAGTTCCTGGTATTTCGGTGACAATCGCCCTTTTTTCCATAAGCAGGGCGTTTAGGAGCGAGGATTTTCCTACATTAGGTTTGCCAATTATAACCGTTGAGATTCCTTCTCTTAATATTTTCCCGGCACCAGCCTTTTCTTTTAAATTATTCAATCTTTCAATATTGTAATATATATTTTTAAGAATAATATCTGGTGAAGCTTCGGGTATCTCCTCTTCAGGAAAATCGATATTTGCTTCTACTAAGGCAATAACGCTTAACAGGCTGTCCATTATTTCCTTTATTTTTTCCGAAATTTTACCCTTTAACTGGTCCACCGCCACTTTAAGGGCTTTATCGGTTTTTGCCCTTATTATATCTATCACGGCTTCTGCCTGGGAAAGGTCAATCCTTCCGTTTATAAAGGCTCTTTTTGTAAATTCACCGGGTTGTGCAAGCCTTGCCCCATTTCTTAATACCAAATTTAATATCTTTCTCACAGCGGTGAAGCCCCCATGGGAGTGAATTTCCACCATATCCTCCGTGGTATAGGAATTTGGGGCTTTAAATTTTACCAGCAATACCTCGTCCACTACATATTTTTCTTCATCATCATATATATTCCCGAGATACATTGTCCTGGGCTTCATCTCTTCAAAGCTTATCTTGCTTTTTGGGTAAAATAATTTTTTTGCTATCTTAAAACTTTCTTCACCGCTAATCCTTATTATTCCTATTCCGCCTTCACCCATCGGTGTTGAAATGGCAGCAATAGTATCTTCCTTCATTTTCAAAAACCCCTTTATTTGTAATATGACCTCATGGTATAAACCATGAGGTCATTTCAAGGATATTACAACCCTTCTATAAGGTTCTTCTCCCTCACTGTGAGTCTTAACGCGTGGATCGTTTTGCAGTGTCTTATGAATAATTTTTCTTTCGTAAGGAGGCATGGGTTCCAATTTAATGCTTTTTTTTGTCTCTTTCACCCTCTTTGCCATTTTTACGGCAAGTTCCACCAGTGCTCTTTCTCTCTTCTCCCTATAATTTTCTACATCTATTACTATTTTTATGTATTCATGCCATCCCTTATTAGCAACTAAATTTACCAGGTACTGAAGAGAATTTAAGGTTTCCCCGTGTTTCCCTATTATTACTCCCAATCCTCTTCCTTTTACATTTATTTTGAAAAAATCTTCTATTTTTTCAGTCTCTATTTCGGCATACAGGTCTAATCTTATTAATAGCCCCTTTAAAAATTTAACGGCTTTTTCTTCCGGCCTTTCCTTTAATCTGACCCTAACCCTTGCCTGTTTTGACAAAATCCCAAAAAGGCCCCGGCTTCCCTCTTCTAAAACCGTTATTTCCACTTCTTCCCTTTTCGCACCCAATTCCCTCAGGGCACACTCCACTGCCTCCTCTACCGTTTTACCCTGCTTTTCAATTTCTTTCATTACTTTGCCCCCTCTCCTTTAGAGGCTGTCGGTCTAACAATAATTAGCTGCTGAATAATTTGAATTATATTACTTACCACCCAGTAAAGCGCCAGTCCCGACGGAAATTTTAACGCCATCCATCCAATGAACCCGGACATAACAATATTCATTGTACTTTGCTGCTGGTCTGCTTTTCCCGGCGTAGTCATCTTTGAAGATAAATAAGTAGTCAAAGCAGCAAGTACAGGCAGGATGTAGGTTTTATCGGGAGCTCCCAGATTGGTGATCCATAAAAACCCCGTATTTCCGAAATTATAATGCTGTAATAAACTAAACAGTGCTATAATAAATGGGAATTGAATTAACAGGGGAAGACATCCTCCCATAGGGTTATAACCGTGTTTTTTATAAAGTTCCATTAATTCCTTGTTCAATTTCTGGGGGTCATTTTTGTACTTTTCCTGAAGTTTTTTCTGTTCGGGGGCAATTTCTTGCATTTTCTTTAATGAATTAAACTGTTGAAAACTAAAGGGTAAAAGAACAATCTTAATAATCACCGTCAGAATAATAATAGACAAACCGTAACTTCTCGTATAAATATAAAGGAAATCCATCAAACTTTTCATTATATTTTCTAAAAAAGCCACACAGAGCTCCTCCTTAATTTTTTTTATTCCACGGGGTCATATCCGCCGGGATTAAACGGGTGGCATCTTAAAATCCTTTTTACCGCCATCCTGATTCCTTTTATAACCCCGTATTTCTCAATGGAAATCTTTGCATATTCGGAACAGGTGGGATAAAACCGGCAGGTTCTTGGTTTCAAAGGCGAAATATACCTCTGATAAAGTATAATAATAAATATTAGAAATTTTTTGCCGGCATCATTCAATCTGTTCATTTTGTTCCACCCATAATTCCATCTTTTTTAAATTTTCCACAACTTTGCTTTCAATTTCCCAGTAATTGTATTTCGTTATTTCACTTTTTGCGGAAATTACTATATCGTAACCGGGCTTTATTTTATTGTAATTTTTTCTTAAAATCTCCCTTAAACGCCTTTTAACCTTATTTCTCACAACGCTTTTTCCGATTTTTTTGCTTACCGAAATTCCGAACCTGGAATATCCTATCCTGTTTTTTTTTGCGTACATGCTAAAAAGAGGGCATACCATTCGCCTTCCCTTTTTATAAACCAAATTAAATTCAAAATTTTTTGTTAATCTAAGGCGCTTTTCCAAATCCTTTTGCCCTCCGAAAAATCCAGCCTTAGGCCGCATTGATTTTCTTGCGGCCTACGCTGTTAATCTTTTTCTTCCTTTTAACCTTCTTCTTTTAATTACATCTCTTCCGCTCTTTGTCCTCATTCTCTTTCTAAAACCGTGAACCTTTTTTCTGTACCTGTTATTAGGGTTATAAGTAGGTTTCAAAGCTTCACCCCCTCGGGAATAAAAAACTATATAGATTATAGCTTAATTATTTGATAATTGTCAAGAAAATAGATTTTTATTGAATAAAAGAGTATATTTTGCTATCATTTTATTAGCCTTCTATGGCTTTATTTTCTTTTTTTATTATCCGAGGAGGTTTCACTTTTATGACCGGAAATCTTTCTGATATTTGGCAACATGTCCTGAAAATTCTCGGGAGTGAATTGAACAACGATGTAACCTACAATACTTTTCTTAAACCCACAAAGCTCGTTTCTTTAAGTGAAGGTATTGCGATAGTCGAGGTTCCCAATGATTTTATAAAAGGTGTCCTGGAAAAACGATATCTCAATTTATTAAAAGATATTCTTACATCCATTCTCAACTCCGATATATCCCTCACTTTTTCCGTAAGTGAATCTTCTACAGCAGAGAATAATACAGGGGTTCAAATAGAAAAAGAAATCGTTAAAACCTCTGATGACGGTCAATCTAACCTGAATCCCAAATATACCTTTGACACCTTTGTGGTGGGAAACAGCAACCGGTTTGCCCATGCAGCATCCTTAGCCGTAGCCCAATCCCCCGCAAAGGCTTACAATCCTTTTTTTATATACGGCGGGGTGGGGCTTGGAAAAACCCACCTGATGCACGCTATAGGCCACTACATTTTAGAGCATAACCCGTACTGCAAAGTAGTATACGTTTCTTCTGAAAAATTTACAAACGAACTTATTAACTCCATTAGAGACGATAAAAATGTAGAGTTTAGAAATAAATACAGGAATATTGATGTTTTACTAATTGACGACATCCAGTTTATTGCCGGTAAAGAAAGGACTCAGGAGGAGTTTTTCCACACCTTTAACGCCCTTTACGAAGCCAATAAACAAATAATAATTTCCAGCGACAGACCCCCAAAAGAAATACCAACATTAGAGGAACGCTTAAGATCCCGTTTTGAATGGGGACTTATCACCGATATTCAACCCCCCGACTTTGAGACAAGGATAGCTATTCTACGAAAAAAGGCTTTAATGGAAAACCTTACCGTACCCGATGAAGTAATCAATTTTATTGCCGAGAAAATTGAAACAAATATCCGAGAGCTGGAAGGAGCCCTTATAAGGATAGTAGCCTACTCTTCTCTGACAAATAAACCCATTGACCTATCCTTAGCCGAGTTAGTATTAAAGGATCTTCTTCCCAATACAAAACAAAAGAACGTAACCATATCGGATATTCTCCATGCGGTAGGCGCTCATTTTTCCATAAGAATTGAAGATTTTAAATCTAAAAAGAGAACGAAAGAGCTGGCATACGCAAGACAGATTGCTATGTACTTAGCCAGAGAATTAACCGACTATTCCCTTCCTAAGATAGGAGAAGAGTTCGGCGGAAGGGACCATACTACGGTGATTCACGCCTGTGATAAAATTGCAAAAGACATGGCAAAAGACAAAGAACTCGCTTCTATATTGGATACTTTGAAAAGAAAAATTATCAACGGTTAATTGTGGAAAATTCCTTTACATCTTCTGAATACTTTGTGGATTTTTGTGGATAATTTTACGGGTAATCCCCTTTATGTTAATTATTAATAATAAGTTGTACCCCATATCCACAAGTTATTAAATTCTAAAAAACCTTATTTGAAAGTTATTCACAATATTTATCCACATATCCACAGCACTTACTACTACTCCTACTAAAGATAAATCCCTCTATGAAAAATAAAAAAATTAGTATAAGTGAGGGAGTGTATAAAATGATTTTTTCTATAGAAAAAGATAAAATCACCGACATTTTGAATACGGTAGAGAAATTTGTTCCAAATAAAACCACAATACCCATACTTTCGGGTATAAAATTTACTGCAAAAAATAATACCTTAATCCTTACGGCCACGGATTTGGATATAGGTATAGAGACAGCAGTTAGTGCAGATATTATTGAAGAGGGTAGTGCTGTTTTACCTTCAAAAGTGTTTTTAGAAATAATGAGAAAACTTCCAAAGGGAAATATATTTTTTAACAAAAAAGAAGATAAGATAACGGTGGAATCGGGAGAGATAAAATTATCCTTACCCTGCTTTGAACCCTACGATTTCCCGGAAATAATTCCCGAAAAATCCTTTCCTCTTTTAAGGATTTCCCATGAAGTGTTTAAAAAAATGGTTAAACAGACAATTTTTGCGACAGCTGAAGAATCCCTCTCAAGACCTGTTCTTACCGGAGAGCTCCTGGAAGTTAAAGAGGGAAGGTTTAATATAGTGGCTTTGGATGGTTTTCGTATTGCCTGGAGATGGGAAGATGTAGATGCAAAAGATTTTAGTATAATAGTTCCCGGAAAAACTTTATCCGAATTTTCTAAAATAGATTTAGAGGATGAGGATAAAGATTTTGAATTACATTATTCCGACAACCGGGTTATTTTTAAATCAAAGGCGAAAACCATAACTTCAAGGGTTTTAGAGGGAAAATTTATTGACTACAGGGAAATTGTAAAAGTTGAACCAAAGGTTAAGGTGACATCAAATACCGATGAGCTTTTGGAAAGCATAGAAAGGGCTTATGTTTTTGCAAAAGAAGGTAGTAAAAACAACGTAGTAAAACTGGATATCAAAAAGGATGTAATAACTGTAAGTTCCGAGTCGGAAGCGGGGATTTTCACTGAAAACGTGAAATGCAAAACATCGGGGGAGGATTTACTGGTGGCTTTTAATGCAAAATTTTTAATTGATGCTTTAAAATCCATAGAATATCCCGAAATATCTATGGATTTCGGTGGAGAGGTAAATCCGATGATAATTAAGCCCTTGAATGTGGAAAATCATATAAACTTTTTACTTCCCATACGCTTGAGGAGTGAAGGGTAAAGTATGGATGTGATAATAAAAACGGATTGGATAAAACTGGATTCGTTTTTAAAATGGGCAAATTTAGTGTCTACCGGAGGTCAGGCAAAAGTTTTGATACAGGAAGGCAAAGTCAGGGTAAACGGAGAAGTAGAAACAAAAAGGTCGAGAAAAATTTACCCGGGGGACGAAGTGGAGGTAGAAGGGATAAAGTATACGGTAAAAGGCGGGAGTGAATGATTTGAAAATAGTAGAACTCCGTCTTTGTAATTTCAGGAATTTTAAAGAACAGCAATTTTTTTTTGGAAATATCAATGTAATTTTCGGGAAAAATGCCCAGGGAAAGACAAATATACTGGAAGCCATTTATTACCTGTGCAATTTCAGGCCTGTAAAAACAACTAAGGAAATAGAAGTTATAAATTTCGATAGCGATTTTTCTTACATAAAAGGGATTTTTGAGGATAATGGAGACTTAATAGACAGGGAAATTTTTTTAAACAGGGACGGTACAAAAAAGATAAAAGAAATGGGTTTTGAGATAAAAAAGGTAAAGGATATATCCAGCAGGATAAGAACAATTTTTTTTTCACCCGACAATCTTTCACTGGTAAAAGGAAGCCCATCTGTCCGGAGAAGGTTTTTTGACTCATTAATTTCCGAAATTAAACCGGCTTATTACAATTATTTAAAAGATTACTTCAGGGTATTAATGCAAAAAAATAAACTGATTAAAAATCAAGATAGAAAGTTTTTCTATAACAGAGAACTTGTAGAAGTATTCAATGATAAGATTATAGATTTTTCTTCAGTAATTGTTAAAATGAGATTGGCATTTTTAAAAAAATTTATACCCTTTGTTAACGAATTTTACGCAGATTTTTCAGGAAATAATACATTAATTGACTTAAAGTACAATTCCCCTATTGCCGAGGTAGGGGAATTTTCGATAGATGACATAAAATTGAAGATAAAAGAAGAGATGAAAAGAGGGTATCAGGGCCCTCATACGGATGATTATATATTTTTGTCGGGCGGCAGGGAAATAAAAAGGTACGGTTCCCAGGGAGAGATAAGGACTCTGGTTTTAGGCCTGATTTTCAGCAGGGGAAAAATTATATATGAATATGCAGGCAAAAGGCCTATAATTTTGCTGGATGACGTGCTTTATGAATTAGATTATAATCGGAGGGAGAATTTATTGAAGGGCGATTACGGTCAATTATTTATTACGGCAACCGATATAAAAAACCTTCCCGATGAAATTTTAAAAAGGGCATCTCTCATTTGCCTTCCCAAGGAAGGATGATTTGATGGAAAAAATAAGTGATGTATTAAAAAAAAGGTATAAAATTTTGGATGTCAATTTGAAACTGACCGAGGCAATAATAAGAATTTACTACAAAGATATAGTCGGTCAGGAAATTTATAAAATTTCGGAACCTATGGCCTTAAAAGGGAAGACCCTGTTTCTGGGAGTAAAAAATTCCGTTTGGGCTCATCATCTTTTATATTTTAAAGAGGAAATAATAAAAAAGATAAACAGCAGATTTGGCAAAAGGGTGGTAAAGGATCTAAGATTTGTGGTTTCCTGGGAAGAAAAAAACAGAGAGGAAGAAAAATATAATGAATTTAACGAGAACCTTTACATTCCGTTAGATTTGACTAATGTAAACCTTCCCGATGAAAAAACTGCGTGGATTGATAGGGTATGTGCTGATATAACCGATGAGGTATTGAAGGAAAAATTAAAGGAAATTATGAAAAAAGACGTGATTTTTAAAATGCAAAAGAGGTGAGTTTTTTGTTTATCCATATAGGTAAAAATACGGTGATAAAAAGCAGGGACGTCATAGCAATTTTGGACAGCAGTACGGCTAAATCTGCGGCTACATCGGAGTTTTTACAGATAGCAAAGGAGGAAGGTTTTATAAAAAGTGAAGAACAAGAGGGCAAGTCTATAATAATAACGGAAAAGAATATATATTTTTCACCTATTTCTTCCATTACCCTGTTAAAAAGGGCTAATATTCTGTTAGATTTAAATGATTACATTGTTTGATACGGGGGTTTTAAAATGGATAAAAAACTGGTTTACGATGAAACAAAAATTGAAGTACTGGAAGGGTTGGAACATGTAAGGTTAAGGCCGAGCATGTATATTGGATCTACTGACATCAAGGGGCTTCACCATCTGGTTTTCGAGGTGGTGGATAACAGTGTGGATGAAGCTTTAGCGGGTTACTGCAAAAATATAGAGGTTGTTATAAGAAAGGATGGAGCAATTAGTGTGGATGATGACGGAAGGGGAATTCCGGTAAAAATCCATCCGAAAGTAGGTAAACCCGCATTGGAAGTGGCTTTAACCCGGCTCTACGCCGGAGGTAAATTTGGAGCCGGTGGCTATAAAGTTTCCGGCGGGCTTCACGGAGTGGGAGTATCCGTTGTAAATGCCTTATCGGAATGGCTTGAGGTGGAAGTAAAATGGGACGGCTTTTTATACAGGCAAAAATACGAAAGGGGTAAGCCCGTTACCGAAGTTGAGAAAATTAAAGAAGTGACCGGTACGGGTACTAAGGTCACATTCCTCCCGGATAAGGAGATTTTCGAAGAAACTAACTTCAATTTTGATATCCTCGCTCAGCGTTTGAGGGAACAGGCTTTTTTAACGAAAGGCCTTAAAATAGTTTTGAGGGATGAACGCACCAATAAAGAACAGGTTTACCATTACGAAGGAGGAATAGTATCCTTTGTCAAGTATTTAAACAGGAATAAGGATGTACTGCACGAAGAGCCGATTTTTATGAGTGCCGGTAAAAAGGACGAATGGGAAGTAGAGGTGGCGATTCAGTACAACGATTCCTATACCGAAAACGTATTAAGCTTTGCCAACAATATTAACACTTTAGAGGGAGGCACTCATTTAATTGGATTTAAGACCGCACTGACCAGGGTAATAAACGATTATGCAAGAAAAATTAATCTCTTAAAAGAACAGGACCAGAATCTGTCCGGAGACGATATAAGGGAAGGTTTAACGGCGGTAATAAGCGTTAAATTAAGAAACCCCCAGTTTGAGGGACAGACCAAAACGAAGCTGGGGAATAGCGAAATGAGAAGCATTGTCGACCAGGTGGTAAGCGAGGGGATGTCAAAATTTTTAGAAGAAAATCCCTCCATAGCAAGGACGATTGTAGAAAAAGCAATAAGTGCGGCGAGAGCAAGGGAAGCTGCAAGAAAGGCGAGAGAGCTGGTAAGAAGAAAGAACGCTCTGGATAAAACCACCCTCCCCGGAAAACTTGCGGACTGCAGCGAAAAAGACCCAAAATTATGTGAATTATATTTGGTGGAGGGAGACTCAGCAGGAGGTTCGGCGAAACAGGGGAGGGATCCAAAGTTTCAGGCTATACTTCCCCTGAGGGGTAAAATATTAAATGTGGAAAAGGCAAGACTGGACAAGGTGCTTTCCAATGAAGAAATACGGGCAATGATTATGGCACTGGGTACAGGAATTGGAGATGATTTCGATATCGATAAGTTGAGATATCATAAAATTATACTCATGGCCGATGCGGATGTGGACGGTGCTCATATTAGAACCCTGCTTTTGACGTTTTTTTACAGGTTTATGCGTCCCCTTATCGAAGCGGGAAAGGTCTACATTGCTCAGCCGCCCTTATATAAGATTTCTAAGGGGAAGGAAACTCATTACGCTTACAGCGATGAAGAATTAAAAGCAATTCTGGAAAAGATGAAGGACAAGGATAAGGTTGAGATAAAGAGGTTTAAAGGTCTCGGTGAAATGAATGCGGACCAGCTATGGGAAACCACCATGAATCCTAAGACGAGGACAATTTTGAAAGTAAATTTAGAGGACGCCATTGAAGCGGATGAGATATTTACGATTTTAATGGGGGAAAAGGTGGAACCGAGAAAACAGTTTATATTTGAACATGCTCAAGAGGTAAGAAATCTTGATGTCTAAAATAGAACGGGGGTTTTATAATGGCTGAAACTTACGGGAAAGTAATGCCTGTGGCTATAGAAGAAGAAATGAAAAAGTCTTATATAGATTATGCCATGAGCGTAATTGTAGGAAGGGCTTTGCCTGATGTAAGGGATGGATTAAAACCAATACACCGGCGAATCCTGTACGCCATGAGCGAACTTAACCTGACTCCCGACAGGCCCCACAGAAAATCAGCGACAATTGTGGGAGATGTGATGGGAAAATATCATCCCCACGGAGATGCGGCAATTTACGATGCAATGGTGCGAATGGCCCAGGATTTTTCCATCAGGTACCCTTTAATAGACGGACATGGGAACTTCGGCTCGGTGGATGGAGACCCGCCGGCGGCCATGAGGTACACCGAGGCCAGGCTTTCAAAAATTGCCTTAGAAATGCTTTCGGATATAGACAAGGATACGGTGGATTTTATTCCTAACTTTGATGAAACCTTAAAAGAACCCAGGGTTTTACCATCTCGCTTTCCCAATCTTCTCGTAAATGGTTCATCGGGAATTGCGGTGGGAATGGCGACGAATATTCCGCCCCACAATCTTTCAGAAGTTATAGACGGCACTATCATGATGATTGAAAATAAGGACGTTACCCCACAAGAGCTAATGAAGGTAATAAAAGGCCCGGATTTTCCAACGGGGGGAATTATCGTAGGAACTGAAGGAATAAGAGAGATGTACACCACGGGAAGGGGATCAATTGTCATAAGGGCAAAGGCAAAAATTGAGGTGGAACACGGAAGGGAAAAAATTATAATTAACGAAATTCCCTATATGGTAAACAAAGCAAAACTTATTGAAAAGATTGCAGAACTGGTGAGGGATAAGCACATAGAAGGGATTACCGATATAAGGGATGAAAGCGATAGAAACGGCATCAGGGTAGTAATTGAAATAAGAAAGGACTCCAGTGCTAAGGTGATATTGAATAAATTATACAAACATACCCAGATGCAGGTCACCTTTGGGGCAATAATGCTGGCACTGGTTGACAACAGGCCAATGGTCTTAAATTTAAGGGATATAATATATTACTATCTTGAACACCAGAAGGATGTTATTGTACGCCGTACAAAGTATGAATTGGCGAAAGCCCGGGAAAGGGTACATATCCTTGAAGGTTTGAGGATAGCCCTTGCAAATTTAGATGAAGTGATTTCGCTTATCAGAAAATCAAAGGATGTTCCAACGGCCAAGGAAGGGTTAATAAAAAAATTTAACCTTACCGAAAAACAGGCTCAGGTAATTCTCGATATGAGGCTGCAGAGGTTGACAGCCCTTGAGAGGCAAAAAATTGAGGAGGAATACAAAGAATTACTGCAGAAGATTGAATACTACGAAAAAGTGCTTTCCGATGAGAAAATGGTCCTGGGAATAATAAAAGAAGAGCTTCTGGCAATAAAAGAAAAATTCAAGGATGAGAGAAGGACGGCAATTGTGGAAGATATCGAAGAAATAAGCGAAGAAGACCTGATTGCCCAGGAAGACGTGGTAATCACCATGACTCATTTAGGGTATGTAAAGAGGATGCCCCTTTCAGGTTATAAAAGCCAGAGAAGGGGCGGTAAAGGGGTAAATGGAATCACCACCAGGGAAGAAGACTTTGTAGAAAAAATCTTCGTTGCATCCACACACCATGTGCTCCTTTTCTTTACAAACTCAGGAAATGTGTACAGGTTAAAAGCCCACGAAGTTCCGGAAACCAGCAGAACCGCAAAAGGAACGGCAATTGTAAATTTAATTAATTTAAAACCGAAAGAAAAAATCACAGCCGTTATTCCTATTAAAGATTTCGATGAGGCAAATTACATTGTAATGGTAACCAAAAACGGTCTTATAAAAAAGACACTTCTTTCGGAATTTAAAGCCATGAGGAAGACGGGAATTATAGCGATTAATTTGAATCCCGAAGATGAATTAATTGGAGTAAACCTGGCCAATGATGAAAATGAGGTAATCCTGGCTACATTAAAAGGGCTGAGCATCAGGTTCAAGGTTAAGGACGTTTCACCCTTGGGAAGGTCTGCTAAGGGTGTAAAAGCCATGTCCCTTCAGGAAGACGACAGGATAGTAGCCTTTGATATGGTTGTTGATGACAGGGATGTGTTTATTATAACCGAAAAGGGATTTGGAAAACGCACTCCCATTAGCGAATACCGGCTGCAATCAAGGGGTGGAAAGGGCATTATAACGCAAAAGATTACCGAAAAGACGGGATACGTGGTTTCTTTGAGGACCGTATCCGATAAAGACGATATAATAATTTCTACGGCTAATGGTATGATGATAAGATTAAAGGTGGAAGGAATACCCGTGACGGGTAGAAACACCAGGGGAGTGACATTGATTAAATTGGAAAAAGAGGATTCGGTTTCGGCAGTGGCGGTGGTGAGCGAGGAAGAAGAATAGGAAAAAAAGGGGAATGGGAATGTTTAAAGAAGATGCTCCTTTAATGAATCTTTTAAAGGAGTACGTAAAAAAAGACCCCGTAAGATTTCACATGCCCGGACATAAAGGTAAGTTTATATTTTCCCTCCAGAAATTGCTCTCCGAGAATTTATATAAATTTGACGTAACGGAAATCCCAGGTTTTGACAATTTGCATCAACCGGAAGGGATTTTAAAACAATCCCAGAGGAATTTAGCATCTTTGTATGGTTCCAGGAGGTCTTTTTACTTAGTAAACGGGGCCACCTCCGGAATAATTGCAGCTATGGCTTCCTTCCTGAAAGAAGGGGATAGGGTATTAGTTCCCAGGAATTCCCACAGGTCGGTTTTAAACGGCATTATTCTTACGAGATCCGACCCCGTTTACTTAATTCCCGGGGTGGATACCGAACTGGGTATATGTCTTGATGTTCCGGAGGAAAAATGGGTTTCGGCCATTGAAAAGGAGAAAAATATAAAAGCATTGCTGGTAACAAATCCGAATTACAACGGGATATGCCCGGATATCGAAAAAATAATAAAAACTGCCCGAAAAAAGAACATCAAAACAATAGTAGATGAAGCCCACGGACCTCATTTTAAATTTTCAAAAAAGCTTCCCCCGTCGGGTGTAGATTACAAAGCGGAAATTACCGTTCAAAGTCCGCATAAAATGCTATTATCGCTCACTCAGAGCGCCTGGCTTCATTTTAACGGCCCCGGAAAGGAAGAGGAGGTGATAAGGGAAAATCTCTCCCTTATTACCTCCACGAGCCCCTCTTACATTTTGATGGCTTCCCTGGAACTGGCCGTAATTTTTTTAAAAAAATTCGGAGCAAAATTTGTGGAAAAAGGGGTGGAACTTGCAGAATTGGCAAGGAGGGGGATAAACCGGTTTACACCCTTTTACTGTCCCGGTGTGGATTACGCTAAGAGCAAAGGTTTTTTCTACGATGTTTCCCGATTAATAATTAACACTTCTTCCTCGGGTTATAGCGGATTATATGTAGAAAAAATTTTAAGAAAGCAATATAATATTTTTACAGAGTATGCGGATTTGAATAATATATACCTTCTAATCACAGGAGCTAATTCAAAAAGAGATGTTTTGAAACTTATAAAGGCTTTATCTACTTTCAGGAAAAAGAAAGGCAAAATTTTCCCGGTAGGAATTTTAAAAAAGCTCCCCGAAAGGATTTTGTTACCCCATGAGGTATTTTTAGGGGATTTTGAATATATCCCCTTAAAAAATTCCCCGGGCAGAATATGCAGAAACCCGGTGATACCCTATCCGCCGGGAATTCCGGTTTTAAACCCGGGGGAGCTGATTACTAAGGAACATGTGGAATTATTGGAAGAGCTCGTGGCAAATAATTATATCTGTCAGGGTATAAAAAATAAATGTATTGCGGTGGTGTAAAATGGGTAAACAGGTTAGAAAAGGGAAATTCATTACAATTGAAGGAATCGACGGTGCTGGCAAAACCACTCAGGTGGAGAAACTGTGTGAGTACATCAAGAATAAGGGTAAAAGGGTTATTCGGGCGAGAGAGCCCGGGGGAACAGCCCTCGGAGAGCAGTTAAGGAAGGTGCTCTTGGACCCGGACAGCAATCCGGTTTCTACGGCTGAGGCCCTTATATACGCCGCATCCAGAGCACAAATACTGGAAAAATTAGTTATTCCTGCTATAAAAGAAGGATTTTTTGTAGTATGCGACAGATTTGTGGATTCCAGTTTGGCTTACCAGGGTTTTGCCCGGGGCCTTGGCTTTAACAGGATTCTTCAGCTAAACAAATGGGTTTTAAACGGCTACTGGCCGGATATCACCTTTGTACTGGATGTAGATCCGGAAATAGCTCTAAAAAGACTTACCCGGGGTAAGGATAGACTGGAAAGGGAATCTTTAGAATTCCACATCAAGGTAAGGGAAGGTTTTTTAAAGCTTAAGGATGAATTTCCAGAAAGAATCAGGGTAATAGATGCATCAAAAAGCAAAGATGAAATCTTTAAAGACATTGTTATGGAGCTGGAAAGGTCGGGGATTTTCAATTAATTAAAGGAGGGCCATTTATGAAATTGATTATGGCCGTGGTGGATGACAATGACAGCATCAGGGTGGTGGAGGAGCTTACCAAAAAAAATATTGGTGTAACCAGGCTTGCAAGCACCGGAGGTTTTTTAAGAAGAGGTAACACCACCTTATTGATTGGTTTGGAGGAAGATAAACTAAAAGAGGTTTTAGACTTACTGGAAAAAATTTGTAAACCGAGAAAGCACGTGGTGACCATATTCCCCGGGGTTCCCGGAGAAACCTTTGCTCCCTACCCCGTGGAGGTTACGGTAGGAGGGGCTATAGTTTTTGTTTTGAACGTGGAAAGGTTTGAAAAAATATGATAAGGGTAAACAGGATGTCTGAAGAATTGGGCTTGAATTCAATAAAGGTCGAGAAAAAAAAGAGCGCTGAAAAAGAATTCGGCGAGTACCTGAAGAAAAGCAGGGAAACCTATTCGAAAGAAGAACTAAATTTAATGTTTAAAGCTTTAGATGAACAATCGAAAAAACTTGTAAAAAATCAGACATTGGAGGATTTTAAAAAATACAGAGAATTACTAAAAAATTTTATAAAAAAATGTTTGGATATGGGACTGGATATCTTTGAAGAAAAGAATTTTTCCCGATTTGGCCGGCAGAAGGTTTTGACAGCGATAAAAATTATTGATGAAAAGGTGATGGAACTGGCACAGCAATTTTTATCCGAGCACAGGGATGCCATAAAAATTCTTTCTCTTTTAGATGAAATAAGGGGGCTTATCGTTGACCTGTACACGTGATTTATTTCACGCCTATATTTTGGTTGGGCCTGTGGAAGAGACTAAAAGAGAGGCTATAAACATTGCAAAGATTGCCAACTGCCTGCAAAGAAACGGGGAATTTTGCGATAACTGCAAAAACTGCAAAAAAATTACAAAAGGTGTGTTTGCTGACCTCCGGGAAGTAAAACCCGAAGGTTCTTCTGTAAAAATAGAGAACATAAGGGAAATAATTTTCGATTCCTATTTAACTCCCGTGGAAGGGAGAAAAAAGATTTACATCGTATACGATGCGGACAAAATGACTTTAGAAGCTCAAAACAGCTTCCTGAAAACCCTGGAAGAGCCGCCCTCCGAGAGTATATTTTTGCTCCTTTCCCAGAATATAAAAAACTTAATACCTACAGTTGTTTCCAGGTGCAGGGTCATTGAAAAGGTAAAACCTTATGAAAAATACGATATTAGCGAAGAATGGGCGGAAAAACTTATTTATTTGGTAAAAGAAAGGTCGTTTACCTTAGAAAAAATTGATATCTATAATCAAATATGCGCATATGAAGACAAGGAAACGCTTCTGGAATTTATTTTAACATTGTATAGAGACATTCTGGTGGCAAAGACTAATAGTAAAGTGAGATTATTTAATGAAAATTACCGTAATTTAATAATAAACCTTTCCGATTTATACAGCATCGGTGAAATAATCGGAATAATAGACAGGATAAATAAAACCATAGAATATATAAAGTCAAGGGGTAATGAAAACCTCGGGTTTTTCAATTTGCTCCTTGCCCTGTGGAGGTAGAAATATGGTAAGGGTGGTAGGCATTAGATTCAAAAAGGCCGGGAAAATATACTATTTTAACCCCGGTGAAATACCTTTGAACATTGGGGATAAGGTTATAGTAGAAACGGCAAGGGGTCTTGAGTACGGCGAAGTGGTGATAGGGCCAAAAGAGGTGCCGGAGGAAAGCCTGGTATCGCCTTTAAAAGATGTTATAAGAAAGGCTACCTTGGAGGACGACAGGATTTTTGAAGAAAACAGGGAAAAAGCAAGGGAAGCAGAAGTTATAGCCGAAAAGAAAATCCAGGAGCACGGCCTTATTATGAAATTGGTAGATGTGGAGTATACCTTTGACCGATCAAAATTGATATTTTATTTTACAGCGGATGGAAGGGTGGATTTTAGAGAGCTGGTAAAGGATTTAGCAGCAATATTTAAGACCCGAATTGAACTAAGGCAAATAGGGGTAAGGGATGAAGCAAAGATGGTGGGCGGCTTAGGGCCGTGCGGAAGGGTAATATGCTGTCATACATTCCTGGGGGAGTTCGACCCGGTATCAATTAAAATGGCCAAACAGCAAAACCTTTCGCTTAACCCCGGGAAGATATCGGGTCTATGCGGCAGGCTAATGTGCTGTTTAAAATACGAGTGCGTAAATTATCAGCAGGAAGGTATGGAGGAAAATTCCTTTGAAAAGGAAAAATTTGAACTGGGTAATGAGGTGCTAACTCCCTTAGGTGAAGGTATAATTACGAGTATTAACGAGCAAAAGGGAATAATTGAGGTGGAATTAAAGGATACAAAAGAGATAAAGGAATTTCCTAAGGAGGAAGTAGTAAAAAATGATGTTGAAATAGGTGAATAAAACATATATTATTAAATAAAATCTAAAAAAAATTACCCTCAAAGGGGGAATAAGGATGTTTTACCCGTATTTCTGGGGATACGATCCCACCTGGATAATCTTATTGCCCGCTTTAATCCTTGCTTTTTATGCTCAAGCTATGGTCTCTACAACTTTTGAAAGGTATTTGAGGATACCGGCCCGGATAGGTCTTACCGGTGCCGATGTGGCAAGAGAAATTTTAAGGCGAAACGGAATATACGATGTTTCCGTGGAGATGACGAGGGGCAGGCTTTCCGATTATTACGATCCGAGGAATAAAGTTCTAAGGCTTTCCCCTGAGGTTTACAGCGGGCGTTCACTGGCAGCTCTGGGTGTTGCAGCTCATGAATGCGGTCACGCCATACAGCACAGAGAAGGATACGCACCGTTGGCTTTGAGGAACTCCATAGTGCCCCTTGCTAATATAGGGTCACAGATGGCTTTTCCGCTTTTCTTTATAGGGTTATTGATGAATGCGAATACCCTTTTAACCATCGGGATATTGCTTTTCAGCCTTGCGGTGCTGTTTCAACTTTTTACCCTTCCGGTAGAATATAATGCCAGCAGCAGGGCTGTTGCGGTACTGGAAGGACAGGGATTTATAGCTCCGGATGAAACCTACGGAGTGAGAAAGGTGCTAAACGCAGCAGCTCTGACCTATGTGGCTGCCACACTTATGGCGGTTATGCAGCTTTTAAGACTTCTTGCGATAGCAGGCTTTTTCAATCGGGACGACAGGTAAGGGTAATTTTTTACCCTTACTTTTTTTAAATCTTTTTATTGGAAGGGATTAACAATGTGGGTTGTAAAAAAAGGAATATTATTTGTGAGTATATTCACTATTATTTCCTTAATGGTGTTAACCTCATGTGCCCGGCAGGCCCTGGTAAAATTTGAAGATGGCTACGGCAGCGTTTTACTGGAAATACCGGGGCTAAAAGAAAATATACCCTATTATCCGGTGAGCTCTGCTTTGGACGATGAGGGAAATATTTATATACTGGATCAGATTTCTACCGCCGGGAGTGTTTTTGTATTTGATAAAAATTATAACTTTAAAGAAAAATTTGCTCCCCTTGGCGGAATAGAGCAGGAAAATGTGGACATTGCGGTGGATAAAGAGGGTGCCGTATATATTGCTGATCTGGGAATGGGAGAAATAATAAAGTACAAAAATGAAAAGGAAGTAAAAAGAATTAAACCCGATGATAGCTTTTTCCCCAGGGCTATTGCGGTAAATTCAAAAAATGAACTTATAGTTTTAAGTTATGATAAGGTATACGTGTTTAATTCGGAAGGAGAGATTTTGAGAAAGTTTGGTGAAAGCGGAAGGGGAAAGGGGCAATTTATGACCTATGGCTCCGAATTTTATATAGGCCCCCTGGGGATTGCTGTGGATGAACAGGACAATATCTACGTTGCCGATACTTTAAACAAAAGGCTGCAGCAGTTTACACCGGATGGTGCGTTTACAAAGGATTACCCTTTAGAGGATGAACCCCAGGATGTGGCGGTGAATGAAGAGGGAATCTTTGCTCTGCTCAAGAATAAAATAGTAAAAATTGATTTTAAAAAGGGCAGTATAAAGGAATTTTATAAAATAGCAGAGAATAATGAGGATTTTTCTTTTTCAAGCCTTTTCGGGAAAAAGGACAAACTCGTCATATGCTTACCCGATGATAAAGGAGTAGTGTTTTTCGAAAAAGGAAAAGAAGTAAAGGTAATAAAAAATAATGACAAAGAAAATTTCCTTTTTCCCCATCACGTTTATGGGGATAAACAACATATTATAGTTGTAAGCGGGAATTTTTACGAAAAGACAGGTAAAGTCCAGGTTTTTAAAAAGGATGGTAGCTTTTTATATAACCTGTCTTTACCCGGAGAGGATTTTATTAAGCCAGTGGATGCGGTAATTATAAAAGATAAAATTTACGTTCTTGATTTAGACAGGGTCCATATCTTTGATAAGAATGGAAATTACATAAAGAGCTTCGGAGAACGGGGAGAAGAAGAAGGTAAACTGGGAGTATTTGATAATTACGGAGATTTAATGGGGCCAATGGATATTGCCGCGGGAGAAGATAATAATCTTTACATTGCCGATACCTTTAATGACAGAATAAATATATATGACGCAAATGGCAACTTTTTAAGACAGATAGAAATACAGGAACCAAAAGAAATAACTTTTGATGAAAAAGGGAATATGTACGTGCTTAAAAACGGTATTTTCTCCTTAGTGAAATGGGATGGGATGAGTTTTAAAGAGGTGTTGAACGATAGGTTTAAAGAACTTTTTTATGAAGACGAGAGAAATCCGGAAGATTCCGGAATTCAAGGAATTGCAGTAAAAAATGGCAAAATATATTTATCCAATACGGGAAATCACAAAATTGAGGTATTTGACCTGAAAGGCAACCATATAGAAAGCATAGGGGGGGTTGGATTTGAGAAAGGAAGGTTTAATACCCCCAAGGGCATTTTTATAGACAATGAGGATAATTTAATAGTTGCCGATAGTGGCAATCACAGGTTAATATTATTAAAAAAAGGGAGGTAAGTTTTATGGATTTCGGGAAAGTGATTACCGCAGCAGTAACTCCTTTCGATGACGAATTAAAGGTAGACTACGATGCTTTCCAAAAACTGATCGATTACCTCATAGAAAACGGCAGCGACTCTATTGTGGTTACCGGAACCACGGGAGAATCCCCCACCTTAACCGACGAGGAAAAGTTGAAGCTTTACAGGGCGGCGGTGGAGGCTTCAGGAAAAAGGGCAAAGATAATTGCAGGAACGGGCTCTAACAATACGGCAAAGAGCATTGAACTTTCGATTAAAGCTCAGGAGTTAGGGGTAGATGGGCTTTTACTGGTGGCCCCTTATTACAACAAACCTACCCAGGAAGGACTCTACAGGCATTTCAAGATGATTGCGGAAAGCGTAAAAATACCGTGTATGCTTTACAATGTGCCCGGAAGGACATCGGTAAATATTGAACCGGAAACAGTGGCAAGGCTTTTGGAAGTTAAAAACATAGTCGCTCTTAAAGATGCCGGAGGGAACCTTGATAAAACAAGCCTTACAAAAAAACTTGCTCCAAAATTAGATATTTATAGCGGAGACGACAGCATGACACTGCCGATGCTTTCCATAGGGGCAAAAGGAGTCGTTAGTGTAGCATCTCATATTGCGGGTAAAGAGATAAAGGAAATGATTGAAAGCTTCGAAAGAGGAGAACTGAAAAAAGCCTTAGACCTACACTTAAAGCTTTTTGATTTGTTCAAAACACTATTTATTATCACAAACCCCATTCCCGTAAAGGAAGCACTGAACCAAATGGGAATAAAGGTAGGAGGATTAAGGCCGCCTCTTTGTGAAGCCGACGAGAAAACTAAAAAGGCCATAAGTGAATGTTTAAAGGCATTGAATAAAATATAAAATAACCCCTTTGATGGGGTTTTTTATATAGCTATGCAGCTTATTTTAAGATGATGATCTTATCAGCAATTAGATTCCAAAAGCGTATGGGGTAAAAAGGTTTATGTGTAAAAAATTTCTTGGATATCTTTTTCATTAAAGCGATAAGCTTTTTTACAATAATTGCAAACCAGTTCCACCACTCCGCTGGATTTTAATATATCTTTTACTTCCTCTTCCCCTAAGCTGATAAGAATTTTTTCTATTTTTTCCTTTGAACAGCTGCAATGGTAATTCAGCACATGCCTTGCTGTAAAGGTTAGCTCAAAATCTTTCAGCAGATTCTTCAATATGTCTTCAGGTGAAAGTTGCTCTTCTATCAATCGGGTTACAGGTTTTGTGTTTTTTAGCTGTTCCTCAATAGAGGCTACGGCTTTTTCCTCTGCCTGGGGTAAAAGCTGAATAATAAATCCTCCCGAAGCTTTTATACTGCCGTCCGTATTAACAAGAACACCCAGTGCAACGCTGGAGGGTATTTGTTCGGATTTTGCAAAATAATAGGTCAGGTCTTCGGCAATTTCACCTGAAACCAATGGAACCTGTCCTACATAAGGTTCTTTTAATCCCAGGTCCTTTACTACGGTCAGGGTGCCCGTGCTGCCTACTATTCCTGCAACATCGAGTTTACCCTTTTGATTTAACGGAATGTGGGCTTCGGGGTTTCCGATAAATCCTTTTACATTGCCTTTAGAATCGGCATGAGCTACGATTATTCCTGCACTACCCCCTCCATCGACCCTGAGGGTTATCGTATCCTTTTCGCCCTTCAGCATAAGACCCATCAATGCCGATGCGGTAAGAAGGCGGCCGAAGGCTGCGGAGGCGGTAGGAAGGGTATTGTGGATAATCCTTGCTTTTTCGACCAGGTTTGTTGTACGTCCGCAAAAAGCAAGGATGCCTGCTTTTTCATCTATTGCTCTTACAACATAATCCATATGCCATCCTCCTTTGATGTAGCACATAAAATTATTTTGTAACAAAATCCAAATAAAATCAATAAAAAAAGCACCGGCAAATTCTCCGGTGCTTGAAATTTTTTTCACTCAATTTCATCCGTATTTTTCGACCGCTTCTATAACCGCGCTAATGTTTTCTAACTTCAAAGAAAATCCATGATTTTATCCCTTCTTCATAACATTTTTTAAAGGGCGTTAATCCTAATCGGAAGAATAATTATACCAATGCATCAAATTAAGTTATAATATTATAAGTAAAATCAATATATACTGGTTAATTTTTATAGGTAATATCGGAAAATATCTTGCCGAAAGCGGGAGGAAAAATAATGGAGCAAAAAAAGGGCAGGCTGTTTTTATGCCCTACCCCCATAGGAAACCTGGAAGATATCACCTTAAGGGTTTTAAAGATATTAAAAGAGGTGGAAGTTATAGCAGCTGAAGACACCCGGGTTACAAGAAAGCTTATGAACCATTACGGCATAAAAAAGCCTTTGATTTCCTACCACGAACACAATAAAACTAAAAAAGGTGAAGAAATAATAAAATTATTGCTGGAAGGCCGGGATGTGGCTCTGGTTTCGGACGCAGGAACGCCTGGTATTTCCGACCCGGGAGAGGATCTTGTAAAGGCTGCCATAGAAGAAAATATAGAAGTTGTTCCGCTTCCCGGGCCATCGGCTTTTGTTACGGCTTTAATAGCTTCGGGCTTTTCCACCAGAAGATTTGCTTTTGAAGGTTTTCTTCCCAAAAAAGATAAAGAGAGAGAAAAAATACTTGACGACCTTTCAAATGAAAAAAGAACCATAATATTTTACGAATCGCCTCATAGAATAGTTAAATTTTTAAGGGAACTTAAAGAAAAAATGGGGGATCGGAGGATTGTCATTGCCAGGGAGCTAACCAAAATGCATGAGGAGTTTTTCCGGGGGACGGTAGAAGAAGCTCTTTTAAAATTTAATACAAAAGAGCCAAAAGGAGAATTTGTCATTATTATAGAAGGGGTTTTAGAAGAAGAGACAAATGATACTCCTGATGAAAATGTGAAGGAAAAGGCATTGGAAAAGGTAAAGGAATACGTAAAAGGCGGAATGGCAAAAAGCCAGGCGGTAAAAAAGGTTTCGAAAGAGTTTAATATATCGAAAAACGAGCTTTACAGCGATATACACAGGGAGAATTGACTTAATTAAAAAGGCAGGTGGATTTCCTTCCTGCCAGAATTTTTCTTAAGGGTTATTAATTTCGTTTATGCATTTTTTGCAAATATTTTTTCCTTTGAAATTCAACAATTCTTCAGCGTCAGCGTTTCCGCAGAAGATGCAGCCGGGTTCGTACTTCCTTAAAATTATTTTGTCGCCATCCACATATATTTCAAGAGGGTCTTTTTCGGAAATGTTTAAAACCCTCCTCAATTCTATAGGGATGACTACTCTGCCCAGCTCATCGACTTTTCGGACGACCCCCGTCGATTTCACAAATTTCGCCCCCTTTCGACAAATTTTTCTTAACAAGAATATACCATTTATGTAAAAAAGAGTCAATGTTTGTTTATTTTTACACAAGGTTTAAGGTAATTTAGAAAGGGATGACACCATGGAAAGGATAAGCGAGGATTTTAAAGAAAAAATTAAAAAGACCGCAGAAATGCTGAAAAACAGGGGATTAAAAAAGCCCGGTGGGGAAGTTATTAGAAAGCTCATTAAAGAAAATTCTGTAGGAGAATTTTTAAAGGCACAAAAGCTTCAAGAAAAGGATTTGGATAAAATTAAACTGGAAGGCGGAATAGCAGGAGTTGATGGCTCAATAAATAGTATCGGAGGTGTTTATCCTTATTTAATTTTTGTCAAAAGAGCTCTCGGCATTTCTTCAGAAAAAAGCCGGGAAGAAATTGAGCTTTCCGAAGTGGATTCCCCTTTACTTATGGAGGAACAAATTAAAGAAGAAGAGTACAGGGCATTGCAGAAAAAACGGCTTGCCGAGCTGGAAGCGGAGGCGGCCAAGCAGGTCTTAATAAAATTTCGCCCGAAGGTGCTTTTTTTGGATGGCTCTTTAGTCAGGTTTAAAATTGAAGCAAAAAGTCGTTTTGACCAAATAAAGGATATAGCGTTAAAAAACGATGTCGTAATAGCGGGGCTGGTAGAGGGTATTTCTACCTCGGTAATCAGCGGATCTATTAATAAAGGGCTTCCCCTGGAATTCAAGTATGCCGCAGACTGGGAAATACTTATGGGAGCTATGGATGTGGGGGAATTTTTAGAAATTAAATCCGGAGTTTTTAAGGAAGGTTTCAGGACGCTTTTTATGAGGAGCTCCCTTGATCCCAAACCCATAGGGGTGGATATTCTGGAAGAACAAAAGGATTTTACTTACTTTATTGCCAACCTGGTTTACACTTTGACTCCCGAAAACGGCAGAGGGATACCCCTCTGGATGGATATTGTGGATAAAAAGGTCAAAATTACCGATTCTTTTATGGAAGCCGTGATTAACGGTTTTTTAGGAGAGGATTTTACTGAAATTATTACACCTAAGAGGGAAAAGAGAAATCCTTAGTTAAGAAGGGAGAAGGGAAAAATGAACGTTGTAGGTCTTACAACCTCCCATGAGGTTTATATAGCTTCAAAGGAGCGAAAGTTTAGAATAAACGAGTTAATACTTATTGAGGATCCCAATCAAGGCCCGGTAATAGGGGAGGTATCGGAAACCTTTTCTTATAACAGGTACATACCTTTTTCTTTGAATCACGATTTTTTTGATGCTAAGGTAGTGGAATCCTTGAAAAGGCTGGGTTACAGCATTGATGAAGAGGAAATAAATGTGGCAAAGGTTAAGCTGATGACCGAAACTACTTATCCCATTGTTACAGGCTCTAAGGCGAGGATACCTGATTTTTTTGAGGTTAAAGATATACTTGTAAGGGGAAGTAAGGAGGATGGCCTTGTCCTGGGCGAAATAAAGCATACCGAGGAAACAGCACAAACAATGGGAGAAGAGTTAAAGGGACTATTTTATATACTTAACAAAGGGAAAACCGAAAAAACAAAAAGCGTGCCCTTTATATTAGACCTCAGGTCTTTTCAGCAATATCCGCATATCGGTATTTTCGGGGGTTCCGGCTCGGGAAAATCCTTTGGTATGAGGGTAATAATGGAGGAATTGATGAGGAAGAGAATACCTTCTATCATACTGGATCCCCATTACGAAATGGATTTTTCCACCTCTTCAGATCTCGGGGAAAGGCCGGATTTCAGTGATTGCTATCAGAAATTCCAGATCGGTGAGGACATAGGTGTAGAATTTTCAGCATTGACTACAAGAGACCTCCTGGATCTTTTGTCCGCCGTTAAACCTTTGACCGAGGCAATGTCCAGTGCTGTGGAAATCCTCTTTAAAAGGGGAGATTCCTACGCCAGTTTTTCCTCAAGGGTCGAAGATCTATGCGAAGCTTTAGAGATGGGCAAGGCAAAGCTGGATAAAATGATCGCATTGGAAGGAATAAAGGAAATCGAGAAAGAAAAATACAGACGTTTAAGGGAGCTGGTGGAAGAGTATTCCAATATTCCCCTTCCCTCCGTTCAGGGTATTTCCTGGAGGTTGAGAAGGCTTTATTACTCGGGGATTTTCAGCCACGATATAAACCCGGTAATAAGAGCGTTAAAGTCGGGTAAACTTTCGGTAATACAGGGGCCTATTTGGCTTTTACAGGTGTTTGCAACTTACATTCTTTCAAGTTTGTACAGAAAAAGAAGGGATTACAAGGATGGAGAACTAAGGGGAGAAAAAAACTTTGAATATTTTCCACCCTTTGTCGTCGCCACGGATGAAGCCCATAATTTTGCACCAAAAGGTTATGATGCCCCCAGCAAGGGCATAATAAAAGAAATAGCGCAGGAAGGGAGAAAATACGGGGTATTCCTGGTATTGGCAACACAAAGGCCTACCTTGTTGGATGAAACCGTTACCGCTCAGCTCAATACCAAAATAATATTCAGGACGGTAAGGGGCAACGACATCAGCACACTGATGGAGGAGACGGATTTGAGCTCCGAGGAAGCAAAAAGGCTTCCCTATCTTCCCTCGGGGGATGCTTTTGTCTCCACTCCGCTTTTCGGCAGGACCATCGCGATTAGGGTAAGGTATCCTTACTCCATGAGCCCTCATTTGAAAAATCCGTTTGACGAGCTAATAGAAAAAAGCAATCAGGAGATGGAAGAATACTATGAACTAATTAAAAAGGAATTGCCAATTTATGAATCAAATCTTTTGAGGGTTGCGAAAAATATAAGTTCGCAAAATTCGAAGGTTGTAATGGAAGTTAATGCTTTAAAAAATCTTTTAGAAGAAATGGTTAAAAAGGGAAAAATAAAAAAAGAGGAATCTCCCTTCGGCAGTTTCTATACCGAAGCTTGACAGGGTGCGGAAAAACTGGTATATAATAGATAAACTCCATAAGACTTCAATGAAGGGTTGAGTAGGCAAAAATAAAGGCCAAAGAGAGCCGGGTAAGGTGAAAGCCGGTGCCTGCTTTTTGCCGAACATGGACCTGGAGAAACCTTTGCCGAAGTATTTTCAGGTAAAGGCGGGTATAAGCCCGATAAAGCTAAAAAGGCCGAAAAGGCGAATTAGGGTGGGACCGCGGGTTACCCTCGCCCCTTTGTGGATGGCGGGGGTTTTTTAATTTTAAGATTATAAAGGAAAAAGGAGGGCAATCAATGGAAAGAAAAACTTTTTATATTACAACTCCAATTTACTATCCCAGCGATAAACTCCATATAGGGCATTCCTATACAACTGTTGCAGCCGATGCTATGGCCCGCTTTAAAAGGCTTACCGGCCACGATGTTTTCTTTTTAACGGGAACCGACGAACACGGTCAAAAGATCCAGAGGAAAGCCCAGGAAAAGGGAAAGACTCCAAAGCAGTACGTAGATGAAATAGTAGATTGGATAAAAGAATTATGGAAGATACTTGACATTTCTTATGATCATTTCATAAGAACTACCGATGATTACCACGTGAAAGGCGTTCAGGAAATTTTTAGAAGGCTTTACGAAAAGGGGGATATTTATAAGGGCGAATACGAAGGATGGTACTGCACGCCCTGCGAATCCTTTTTTACCGAAAGGGAGCTGGTGGAAGGCAAGTGCCCCGATTGCGGCAGGGATGTGGAGCTGGTAAAGGAGGAGGCTTACTTTTTCAGGCTGTCAAAATATCAGGACAAGCTAATTGATTACATTGAGAAAAATCCCGATTTTATACAGCCCCCATCCAGGAAGAATGAAATGTTAAATAACTTTTTAAAGCCGGGGCTGGAGGACCTTTGCGTATCAAGAACAAGTTTTGACTGGGGGATTCCCGTTACCTTTGACGAAGGGCATGTGGTTTACGTGTGGATCGATGCCCTTTCCAATTACATCACGGCTCTCGGGTATCCTTTTAATAATGAGCTTTTTAATAAATTCTGGCCGGCGGATGTGCACTTAGTAGGGAAGGAAATAGTAAGATTCCATACCATTATTTGGCCGGCTATGCTTATGGCTTTGGACCTTCCCCTCCCTAAGAGGGTTTTCGGCCATGGATGGCTTATTCTGGAAGGCGGTAAGATGTCTAAATCCAAGGGTAACGTGGTAGATCCGAGAGTGCTGGTGGACCTTTACGGCGTGGATGCAATCAGGTACTTTTTATTGAGGGAAATTCCTTTTGGAGCGGATGGCAATTTCTCCAACGATGCCCTTATTGACAGAATAAATTACGACCTTGCCAACGATTTGGGGAATTTGCTTTCCCGGACCGTAACAATGCTGGAAAAGTACTGTGAGGGCAGGATACCTACCTTCGGGGAGTTCACAAAAGAAGATAAAGAACTCATCGATATGGCAAAATTCCTTCCGCAAAAAATAGAATCCTTGATGGACTCCTTTGAGTTTTCAGAAGCCTTAAAGGAAATCTGGCAGTTCATTGGCAGGGCAAACAAATATATTGACGAAACGGCACCCTGGGTACTTGCTAGAGAAGAAGGAAAAAGAGAAAGGCTTAATACCGTTCTTTACAACCTGGCCGAATCCCTGCGGGTGATTTCCATCCATATATCACCTTTTATGCCCAATACGCCCGGTAAAATCAGAAAGCAGCTGGGGATTCCCGAAGATATTTGTACCTGGGAAGCGGCAAAAGTGTGGGGATTGCTGCCCCCGGGAGCAAAGATAGGGCAAAAAGAGATCATTTTCCCGAGAATCGAAAAGAACACGGAAAACGATAAAAAAACAAAAGAAGAAGAAACCATGGCAAAGGAAAATCAAAACCTGGAAGGGATGAATGTAATTACAATAGAAGATTTTGCAAAAATAGAGCTGCGTGTGGCAGAAGTGATTGAAGCGGAAAAAATCCAGGGAGCGGATAAACTTTTAAAACTTCAGGTTAAAATAGGAGAAGAAAAGAGGCAGATAGTAGCAGGGATAGCCAAATTTTACTCACCCGAAGAGCTCATAGGCAAAAAAATAGTAGTTGTAGCAAATTTGAAACCTGCAAAACTGAAGGGAGTGGAATCCCAGGGGATGCTGCTGGCGGCTTCCATTGATGATAAACTTTCAATAATTACTGTAGAAAGGGATATACCGTCAGGGGCGAAAGTAAAATAAGGGGCTGATGGCTTTGTACTTAGACGTTCACGCTCATATAGACGATGAGGCTTTTAACAACGATAGATCTCAATTAATCGAAAAAATAAAAAGAGAAGGGGTTTTCTTCATTAACGCCGGGGTTGACGTAGAATCCAGCGCCTTGTCGGTAGAACTTTCAATACACGAGAACATATATGCAGCCGTGGGGGTTCACCCCCACGAAGCTGCAAAAACTAATAAAGGCTTTATTGACGAGCTAAAAAGATTTTCAAAGAATTCAAAGGTAGTAGCCATCGGCGAGGTAGGGCTGGATTACCACTACAATTTTTCGCCTAAGGAAAAGCAGCTGGAGGTTTTTAAAGAACAGCTTTATTTAGCGGGTGAGCTCAATCTTCCGGTGGTGGTTCACGACAGGGAGGCCCATGAGGATGTGCTAAAGCTGCTGGAAGAATTGGGAACCAAGAAGGTCATACTCCATTGTTTTTCAGGGGACCTTTATATGGCAGAAGAGGCCTTAAAAAAAGGGTATTATTTCTCCTTCGGAGGTTCGATGACTTTCAAAAAAAATGAACAGGGAAGGGAAATAATAAAAAAACTGCCGGCAAAAAGAATTTTCCTGGAGACCGATTCTCCTTACCTTACACCCGAGCCCTTTCGCGGTAAAAGAAACGATCCTACTTTTATAAAAATCCTTTACGATTATTATGCAAAATTAAAAGAAATGGGGTTATACGAATTAAAAAAGTTAATGCAGGAGAATGCCGCAGAGTTTTTTGGGATTTACATTTAAAATAAAAAAATTTTTATAAAAAAATTTTAAAACTATATTGCTTTTTTTTGAAAAATGCATATAATATTTTATAAAACTGAAACTTTAATTTAGTAAATTTCGATGAAGGGGAAAAGTAGCCTTACCGAAAGGTTAAAGAGAGCTGCCGGCGGTGGAAAGGCGGTACCGAAAGGTAGGGTGAATGGGCCCTGAAGATGCGGCGGCGAAAGGAAAAAAGTAGCTGCTGCCGGGTAAGCCCTCCGTTAAAAAAGGGGCATGGTATCGCCGATACGGCCGTACCAGAAAAGGGAGTCCTGCTTTCAGGTGGCAATCACGGCATTTCGTCCTGATGGGTGAAATGCCGTTTTTTGTTATATGCGGGACTAATAAGGGTGGCACCGCGGATAAAGCATCCGTCCCGGAGGGGATGGGTGCTTTTTTTATTAAAAAAATTTAAAGAAGGGGGATTTTTATGAAATTAAGGGATTCTATCTTAACCGCTCTTTTAATGGCTATCGGCTATGTTTTACACCAGGTGACTCCGCCCATTGTTGCCGGGATGAGGCCCAATTTCCTTCTTGTTATGCTCTTCCTTTCGATTTTTATTAACCCGAAACCCGCTAACGCGCTTCTCGCAGGTTTTTTAGGAGGTGTATTTGCCGCCCTTTCCACCACCTTCCCGGGAGGGCAGATTGCAAACATCGTGGATGAACTTATTACAGCTCAGGTGATTGCATTACTTGTCAGGGTTACTCCCAATTTAAACCGGCAAATAGCGGTACCTCTTTTCACCCTGCTGGGAACCATGATAAGCGGAGCAATATTTTTATCGGTAGCAATGATAGTGGTGGGAGCTCTTCCGACCGCCTTTTCTACCCTTTATACGGTAGTTGTTTTGCCTACCGCTGCCATAAACACCGTGGTAGGTGCAATATTATATAATTTGACAAGAACAGCTCTGAGAACGGTAGTAAAATTTTAGGTATTTTTTTTGAATTGCCCCGGTAAAATGGGGCATTTTTTTATTTAATTTTTCATTGTGTAGAATTGTAATTTGTGTTAAAATAGCATAGAAAAATCCTAAGAGAATGGGCGGGGCGATTATGATAGCATATAAGATAGGAGATTCACTGTATTTAAACATCACCAACCGTTGCACGAATAAGTGCAGCTTCTGTATAAGAAATTTTGCAAAGGGTGTCGGTGGTTACGATTTATGGCTTGAGAAGGAACCGACTACGAAGGAAATAATTGAGGCAATCGGCAATCCCGAAAATTATAAAGAAATAGTTTTTTGCGGTTACGGGGAGCCTCTTTTGAGGCTTCAGGTGGTTTTGGATGTAGCGTCTTATATAAAGAATAATTTTCCTGGAATTCCGGTTAGAATAAATACAAACGGGTTAGGAAATTTGATTCATGGAGAGGATATAACCCCTCAATTCAAAGGTTTAATTGACGTGATCTCCATAAGCCTTAATGCTCATAATTCGGAAACCTACGATAGGATTTGCCGCTCCGATTACGGTGAGGAGGCTTTCTATGCCGTACTGGAATTTGCAAGAAAATGTAAAAATTATGTTCCCAGGGTGGTTTTAACCGTTGTAGAACTTCCCGAAGTGGATATAGAAAAAACAAGAAAGATTGCCGAAGAATTAGGTGTAGGGTTTAAGGTCAGGAAATTCGAAAAAAGTTAACCCGAGAAGGTGGTAATTTTTGAAAATAAAAGAGATTATAAAAAAGTACAATATAAGGCCGAGTAAAAGGCTCGGCCAACATTTTTTAATGGAAGAATCTTTTCTTTATAAAATGTTGAAAGCAGCTCAAATAAATGAAGATGATGAGGTGCTGGAGATAGGCTCCGGGCTGGGAGTACTGACCCTGAAACTTTCCGACTATTCAAAAAAAGTGGTCGCAGTAGAAAAAGATCCTTCGCTTATAAAAATTTTAGAAGATTTGGTAAAAGACAGGAAAAATGTTTGTTTGATTAACGAAGATGTGCTAAAATTAGATTTAAACAGGGTAAAAGAGGATTATTTTGAAAATAATTGTTTTAAAATTGTTGCTAATCTGCCATATTATATTACGAGCCCTATTTTGATGAAGATAATCGAATCTAAGGATATTATTTCTAAAGCCGTCTTAATGGTTCAAAAAGAAGTAGCCCAAAGGCTGGCATCGCCTCCGGGCAGTAAAAGCTACGGGATACTCAGCGTGGCGGTTCAGCTGTACTCCGATGTGGAGATCGTCGATACTGTAAACAGGGGAGCATTTTTCCCACCTCCCCAGGTGGATTCAGCCATTGTAAAACTCGACATCAGGAAAGAAGCAAAAGTGGCAATGCCCGATGAAAAAACCTTCTTTAAAATTGTGGAAGCTGCTTTTTCCGAAAGGCGTAAGACCTTAAAAAATTCGTTAAGGAATAATTTAAATCTGAGCAACGAGGATATAAAGATGATACTAAAAATTTCGGGTATTGATGAAAATAGAAGGGCGGAAACGTTGAGCCTACAGGAATTTGCATCAATTTGTCGGGTTTTTATGGATTTGAAAAAATGAAAGGATGGGATACAATGTATTTCATAAGCCCGACAAAAGGGAGACTATCCCTTAAAGAAACCGTAATGGATATTATCGCTTATTTAGAGGAAGACCCCGAAGCGCGGTACAAACTCATAATAGGTACCGATTCCCAGGAAAAAAACAATACCTGTTTTGTCACGGCAATTATAATTCACAGAATTGGTAAGGGAGCCAGGTACTATTACAGGAAAAGAATCATGTCCTTAGTAAAAAATTTGAGGCAAAGGGTCTATATTGAAACCTCTTTGTCCCTGGAAGCGGTCAATGCCATAAAAAATGAGCTTTCTAAGACAAATTACCAGAACATGGATGTGGAGGTACATGTGGATATAGGACAAAACGGGGATACGAAGGAACTTATTAAGGAAGTTGTGGGTTGGGTTATGGGAAGCGGCTTCAGGGTTAAGATAAAGCCTCAAGCTTACGGTGCTACGAAGGTGGCGGACCGATTTACGAAATAAAACTTTTTAATATATCAAACCTTCTTTCACCGTGGTATCCAATAAATTCCCGGTTGTTAATGATACGGGAAGGCAAAAGACCTTTGTATAAATTAAGAGCTTGTATAATATCGCCGATGATGGTATCGGCCATTTTTTTTGCATGACTAAAGCCGCGAAGCTTAGAACCTGGCTCCTCCACCCGCATAATTGAGGGAGCAGCTACCTTCAGACCTTCTTTTACCGCAAAAACCGACTCTAAAGGAGGTATTGCAAAATAGCAGAAATCAACACTTTGTAAAAATTTTCCGGATACCGCGTGAGGACCGTGGGAAGGTATAGCTGTATACACCTTATGGTACAGGTTTAACGTCTCGTTAAACAGTCTTTTATAATAATAAAGCTCCAGGGAAAGCCGGTTTTCTTTCAGATAATCGGGGTAAAACCTGGTTAAAGAAAGATCAGCCTTTTCTTTTTCTATTGATTTAATCAGGTTTTTAAGCTGGCGATCCATTTTCCCTTCCATATCTCCATCCACAAAAATTACGCACTCCGCCCCGTCTTTATAGGCAGTATAGGCTCCAACAGCTTTGGGCACGTCATACCCTAAGGCTTCTTTGAAATGGATAATTTTTATTTTACCTGCGAAAGAGGTGCTCAACTTTTGTACTTCATAAAGCGTATTATCCGTGGAACCGTTAATTACGGTAATAATTTTATCTACTCCTATTTTTATCAAATTAATTAAGACCTTTGAAATTCTCCCCTCCTCGTTTTTTGCAGGTACTACAGCAGCAATCACGAAAAGCCCCCCAATTTAATTAACATGCGGCTTTATGTTAGCATATTATGTAATAAAAATTAAAAGTGTGAATAAAGAAAATTTAAGGGGGTGAAGGGGATGGCAAAGGTTAGACCAGGAGATATCGTAAAGAGGATTTCTTACGGAGGGGATTTACTTTTTAAAGTGGTAGAGGTTCATGAAGAAAAAAATATGGCCCTTTTGAAGGGCATTAACATAAGGGTTTTAGCCGATGCGCCGCTGGATGATCTAATATTGCCCACTAAAAATGAAGTAAGGGAATACAGAATCAATCTTATAAAAACCTATAACGAATGTTTGGAGAGGGTTTTTTACAGGAGGGAACTGGAAAAAGAAAAAAACTACACCAGGAATGAAAGGTCAGAGAACGGCTTTTTTTGTATGCCGGTAAAGGTTCTTCACTTGGACGGTGATGAGGATTACCTGGAAATATGCCTGAATACCTATAAACAGTTAGAAATAGAAGCTGTGGGTTTTAATATTTCCGAAAAGGATCAACCAAAAAATATAAAGAACCTGCTATTTGAGTATGCACCGGATATTCTCGTGATTACCGGGCACGACGGCCTATTAAAAAATGCGAGGGATTACAATAATGTAAATTCGTACAGAAACTCAAGGTTTTTTATAGAATCGGTAAAAGAGGCAAGAAAAATACAGCCATCCAAGGATGAGCTGATAATCTTTGCCGGGGCGTGTCAGTCTTACTATGAAGGCCTTATAAAAGCCGGTGCGAATTTTGCAAGTTCTCCCCACCGGGTTTTTATACACGCCTTAGATCCCGTTATGGTAATTGAAAGGGTGGCCTTTACTCCTATATCAAAAATAATCTCTCTGAAAGAAGCCATTGAAGCGACGATTACGGGCACAAAAGGAATAGGTGGCATCGAAACCCGGGGCAAGTACAGAGAAGGGCTCCCGCGTTCTCCTTACGAGTAAAGCAGGCGGTGATGAAAAATGGAGCAAGGGTTAATGCTAAAGGTTTTTGATTCAAGGATGAAAAAAGCTTACCAAATGGAATTAGAGGACTACGTAAAACATGCTGTAGCATTTGCGATGCCCGCCGATTTTCCTTTAGAAGCCCTGAAGTCTCAGGCGGTTTGCTGCAGGACAATTGCCGTAAGGAGAATGAGAATATTCGGCGGGAGCGGGTGCACAAGGTACCCCGAATACGATGTGTGCACCGATCCAGGACACTGTCAGGGATTTTCGGATAAATTGGAGGAAATTCCTGAAGGCATAAAAAAAGCCGTAGAAGAAACCTCAGGATTAATTTTAACCTACAACGGAAACCCTGTAGAAGCCTTTTATCACGACACCTGCGGAGGATATACGGAAGATTCGGAAAATGTCCTGGGAAATAAGATAAGTTATTTGAGGAAGGTAGAATGTGGATTCTGCAGCGACTCGCCCCATTACGTTACCCGCAGGATTATTACCATAAAAAATTTAAAAAAAAAATTGGGGGTTAACTTCGACTCGGCTGCCGGCAAGGTGGATATAAAGGGAATCTTTGAGGAAATAAAAACAACGGGAGCCGGGCGGATAAAAAGGATAAAGGTAGGAGACAGGGAATTTTCCGGAGAAGAAATAAAAGAACTGCTTTCGATAAACTCAAACAAATTTAACTGGAAGGTGGTAGCTATCGCGTTAGAAATTATGGGAAAAGGCCACGGACTTGGAATGTGTCAGTACGGGGCAAGAGGGATGGCCTTAAAAGGGCAGGATTTTGTGAATATACTAAAGCACTATTTTACGGGAACGGAAGTAGAAAGGATAAAAACGCCTTCCAAAGATAATCCGCTAATTTTAAAAAAAATTGCAGTGGATCCCGGCAAGGGGTCCGAAGACGATTTATGCGGGCCTATGGGGTTATCGGAAGGATTTATTAATTACGAAATGGCAAGGGCTTTGCGAGAAATACTTACAAAAGAAGGGGCAAAAGTGATCCTCACCAGGAATAATAATGAAAAAAAAGACCTCATGGAAAGAATAAGGGTTATTAATGATTTTGATCCGGACCTGCTTATCAGCCTTCAACAAAGTTTTTTGAAGCCCGACAGGGAAAGGTATGTGGAAATTTTTTACCTGCCGGGGGATAAAGAAGGCAAAAGACTTGCTGAATGCATCAAGGAAGCTTTTATCTCAGATCTAAATGTTCAAGCGGTATCTTATGAGGCGGACCTTTTCCTGCTGAGAGAATCCAAATGCCCCGGCGTAATGATTTTTACTTCCAATTTAAACTGTCCCCAGGAAGAAAAAAGGATATCGGAAGAAAAGTATAGAAAAAATGTCGCGGAGACAATTTTTTCGGGGATTATCCTATATTATTACGGCCTCACGTTAAAATAGGCCGTTTTTTGTTTATAATATGACATTTGACAAAACATCATAATACTGATAAAATATTCTATTTTTTATTTGACATTTCGGACAAGGGGTGTTATAATACAATCGTGTATTTTGTATAATAAAGAGGTGAGTTTAATTTGGTAAAAGATAATGCTCTCCTCAAAATAAAAAAAAGTATTGAACCCTTTGTGGGGAAAAAGGTTAAAATAAAAGCCAACAGGGGTAGAAAAAAGACTTACGAGAAAATAGGTATTCTCGAAAAGGTTTATCCCAATATATTTGTGATAAGGATTGAAGAATCTCCCGAATTTATAAACAGGGTTTCATACAGTTATTCCGATGTATTAACCGATTCCGTTGAGCTGATATTCTGTGCGGGTAACGGCAAGGCGGTGAAAATTAAGCATTAGGGCGCAAAAGCCTCCCTCATGAATATTATAATTATAAAGATTCATGGGGGAGGCAGTTTTTATGGACCGAACCGAAAGAATATTAAGAAAATATACAAAAGAGCTCCTGGACCTTCAAAATGTGGTGGGAGTGGGTATCGGTTATAAAACCGTTAAGGGTGAAAGAACGAATAAAAAATCCCTGCTGGTACTGGTTAAGAAAAAAATCCCCCGGGAGGAATTGAGAAAAGCAGAAATTATCCCCGAAAGGGTAGAGGATGTGAACACGGATGTCATTGAGGTGGGAGAAATAAAACTCCTGGGGCTAAGGACGGAAAAGTTAAGGCCTGCCAGGCCCGGCGTCAGCATAGGCCATTATAAGGTTACCGCGGGCACCTTTGGAGCGCTGGTAAAGGATGCGGTTACCAAGGAGCCTTTAATCCTTTCCAACAATCACGTTCTTGCAAATTCCACCAATGGCAGGGATAAAAAGGCAAGCCCCGGTGACCCCATCCTGCAGCCCGGAGCCTATGATGGCGGTAAAAACGAGGATGTCATAGGACACCTTTTCAGATTTATCCCCGTAGAGAAGGATATGACTCAGGTGGAATGCCCTGTGGCCAAAGCCGGGGAGAGGATTCTGGACAAAGCCGTAAAAATCCTGAGGCCAAACTACAACGTAAGGTTTTATAAAAAGAAAGCCATGCAAAACTTAGTGGATGCTGCCCTGGCAAAACCCGTTCACCCTTCCTATGTGTCCGATGAAATTCTGGAATTGGGTAAGGTAAAAGGCGAAGCCCTGCCGGAACTGGGGCTTCCCGTCGTGAAAAGCGGACGGACCAGCGGAGTTACAAAAAGTGAAATAAAAGCGACAAATGTGGTAATAAAGGTAATGCTCGGCGATAATGAAGAAGCGACTTTTTACGAACAGATACTTACGGGCCCTATGGCAAAGCCCGGAGATAGCGGTTCCCTGGTATTGACGGAAAAAAACGAGGCGGTGGGTCTTTTATTTGCAGGCTCCGAAGAGGCCACATTAATAAATCCAATAATAAATGTCATGAAGCTTTTAAAGTTTACTTTTTAAGGTTACAGGACCTCTTATTACCATCCTGTTTCATTTTACCGCTACATTTATTTATTTTATATAACGGTTATGGTATTTGAAATTAAAAAGCCTCAGGGCTTTTTTTTTATTTATTTATCAGAAAACCGGGTTTGTGTACGGCATTTTGGTTTTTTATAATTAAAAAAAACTAATAAGTACAAGGAGGTAGAGGTATGAAAAACATGAAAAATAAGGTAATTGGGTTACTACTGGTGTTCTCTCTTTTTATATCCTCCACGGCTTTTGCGGCAACCAGCATAAACATAAGTTTTAATGTGGGAAAATTGTTGCCGGGGGTAAAGTACGTTTTTTACATAAAATATAACGGCATTACCTACCTGAATACCCTTTTAAAAAGCATTGAAACAAAGGCCCCATCTTCTACAAATAGCGGTGGCTCATCAAATACCGGGCAATCCCAGAGTACTTCAGTCGTTCAGGGTTTGACAAAGGATGAAAAGCTAATGCTTGACCTGGTGAACAATGAGAGGATTAAGGCGGGACTAAAGCCTTTAGAAATAGATATGAGGCTTGTGGATATTTCCAGGAAAAAGAGCAAGGATATGATTGAAAAAAATTACTTTGGGCATATTTCCCCTACCTACGGGTCTCCCTTTGATGCATTAAAAAATGCAGGAATATCCTACAGGTATGCGGGAGAAAACATCGCTGGGGCACCAACGGTGGAAAAAGCTCATCAGGCTTTAATGAACAGTCCCGGCCACAGGGCAAACATTTTAAATCCTAACTTCAATAAAATCGGCATTGGAATCGTTGACGGGGGTCCTTATGGCAAAATGTTTACCCAGACCTTCCTAGGGACTAATTAGGGAAAACTCTGTGGAAATGTGCATTAGATGTGAATAACTCTGTGGATAATGTGGATAAAAGCAGGCAATAGCCTGCTTTTATTTTTTTTTGAACCTTTATTTTAACAAAATAATATATTAGTATTATAACTTCACCACCCTTTAAAAGGGGGAAGGATCATGATGGAAAGCATAATGGCCTTTATAATTCTAATGGGTATTGCGGTAATATTATTTTACTTGTATCTTTTAAGATTTTTTAAAGAAAACATTTATGAGGATTTGGAGAAAAGATTATCCCCTGGAAAAGGTAATGAGGGGGATGTAAAGGATGAAGGGACCATAAAAAATAATGTAAAGAATGAGGCCAAGATACCTGAAATCGAAGAAGAATTAAAATTGTAACATATTTACGAATAGTGACATATATTAATAAAAGTAAAGGGAGTATTTTATTGAAGGGAGGAATAGTATGGGAGTCGTTTTAACAAAGGAAATAGTCAGGGTAGACCAGGTAGTAGGAGAAGACAAAGCCCAGGCAGTAGTAGAGGGCATAATAAACCTGCCAGCAGGAAAACCAGATATCAGCCGTGTAATTTCAGTAAAGGCCGAAGTAGATTTAGATTCGTTGAAGATTAGCATACTGGACGGGAAAATAATGGTAGAAGGCGAATTAGAAGTGGATGCCATGTACGTCGCCAACATTGCTTCCCAGCCGGTTCATGCGGTGGAAGGCAGAATATCTTTTAGCTTCTTTGCCAAGGTGCCGGGCGCTAAAAAGAACATGGCGGTAAAGGTCATGCCCAAAATAGAATACAGTAAGTTTTCCTTCGACCCGCAGAGGCCCCGGGAGATATCCGCAAGCTTTGTAATCCAATTCCTGGTAAAAGTGCTGCAAAGGGTTGAGGTGGAAGTCGCTGTAGATGCTACCGGACCCGCAGACCTGCAGGTATTAAAGGAAACGGTGAAATTGGATCACATAGTAGGAGACGCTTCTTCCCAGAGCATTGCCAAGGGAGATATTGCCGTTCCCAACGTAAAACCCGATATCCTGGAGATAATTAAGGTCCAGGGCACGGCCAGGACCACCCAGGTAAAGGTTCTGGACGGTAAAATAATCGTGGAGGGAGTCCTGGATGTAGGAGTCCTTTACGTAGCCAGGGTTCCTGAAAACCAGCCCCAGCAGCCGGTGCATTTCCTGGAAGGCCAGATACCTTTCACCACCTTTGTAGAGATACCCGGAGCCAAGGAATCCATGACCAGAATAGTCAGGGTAGAAGTAGAACACATAAGAGGACGGAAGAAGGACGATAGAACCGTTTCCGTGGAAGCGGTAATAAAGGTAATGGTCAGAGTATACGAGACAAAGGTACTGGATGTAATTACAGACCTCTTCAGCCCCTCAGAAAAATTAGAGGTTAAAAAGATAGAACTCAAAGTAGATCAGGTGGTGGGTGAAAACGAAAACCAGATAATCGTAAAAGAAACCGTCAATGTGCCCGATCCCAAACCCGACATACTGGAAATTTATTCTACAAATGCTACTGCCCGAATTGACAATGCAAGGATCATCGACAGCAAGGTGATAGTTGAAGGAACATTGCTGGTAGAGACATTGTATGTGGCCAGGGTTCCTGAAGGCCAGCCCCAGCAGCCGGTGCATTTCATGGAACATGAAATACCCTTCACCACCTTCGTAGAGATTCCCGGTGCCGAAGAGAATATGATGCTGGACTTCGATTTGATAGTAGAACACATTACTGCAAGCTTTGATCCGTCTTCGCCCAGAAAGATGGAAGTAAGGGCAATTATAAAATTATTTGCAAAAGTGACGGAAACAATAGAAATTGAAGTGGTTACCGAAGTAATCGAACCGGAAGAGGAAGAAAAGCCCGAAAAACCTGAAAAGCCGGAAAAACCAGGGGAAATGCCGCCAGAGAAGCCATCCCTTACCATTTATATAGTTCAAAAAGGTGATACCCTCTGGAAGATAGCAAAACGCTACAATGTGACGGTAGACTCCATAGTGAAGGCAAACAATCTTGAAAACCCGAATATGATAATGCCCGGCCAGCAGCTAATAATTCCAAGGTAAAATTTCAGCCCGCAATTGAAAGCGGGCTTTTTATTTTTATATTATAATAAAAACGTATATATAAATAATTTCGTTAAATTATTTGTTTTTGAAGGATTTTTAAATAAAATGTGAAATATATATTTAGGGACGAAAAGGCGGGGATAATTTTGCACATATTTGAGATTGATGTAAAAGCAAAAATCAACCTGACATTGGATGTTCTTTACAAAAGGCAGGATGGTTACCATGAAGTGGAGATGATAATGCAGACGATTTCTTTAAGTGACAGGGTCAGTATGAGGTTACTTCCTAAAAAAGAGATAAGAATTCTCTGCGAAGCCCCCGGAGTACCTTTGAATGAAGAAAATACAGCTTATAAAGCGGCAAAATTGATGATGGATAAATTTAATCTGGATGCTGGATTAGAAATAGAGATCAAGAAAAATATTCCTGTAGCAGCCGGACTTGCGGGTGGGAGTGCCGATGCGGCTGCCGTATTGATGGGCATTAATGAGATTTTTGATTTAAAAAAAGATTTGGGGCAGTTGATAAAGCTGGGTAAAATAATTGGAGCTGACGTTCCTTTTTCGATAATGGGGGGAACGGCCGTAGCCAGGGGCATAGGAGAAAAACTGGAGCCTTTGCCCGGTTTAAAGGACATAGTTGTTTTACTGGTTAAACCCCCTTATTTTGTTTCCACAAAAGAAGTATACAGTAGACTGAATGTAGGAAATATAATAAAAAGGCCTGACACCATCGGTATTATAGATAAAATAAAAAGAGCGGATGTCCGGGGGATTGCAGAAGGCCTCTGCAATGTTTTAGAAGAGGTTACCTTTAAAATGCATCCGGAACTTTTTGGGATTAAAGAGGCGATGAAGGAAAGGGGAGCTCTGGGCAGCCTGATGTCGGGGAGCGGACCCACGATATACGGCATTTTTGAAAGCCTTAAGGATGCTCAAAAGGCTGCTGAAAAGTTTAATGGCTACAAAAATACTGTGATAATTACAGAAGTAAATTAATTCGGGGAGGGGAAATTTTGGCAGGCAGATTTAAGACAATAAGATTGGACAATTATAAACCGCTGAGGGAAATTGTATTTCAGGCATTAAGAGAGGCTATAATTTCCGGCGAATTAAAGCCCGGCGAGAGGTTGATGGAGGTTCAGTTAGCGGAAGAGATGGGGGTATCCCGAACTCCTGTAAGAGAAGCTATAAGGAAACTGGAACTTGAAGGGCTTGTGGTGATGGTGCCGAGAAAGGGGGCCTACGTGGCGGGGCTTTCTATGAAGGACGCCGCCGACGTTTTTGAGGTAAGGCAGAGTTTGGAAGGACTTGCTGCAGCCTTAGCTGCCGAAAGAATTACCGATGAAGAGATAGAATCTTTGGAAAGGGTGCTCCTTGAAATTAACGATGCCGCGGAAAAAAATGATATAAACCTTATAATCCAGAAGGATGCGGAATTTCACAATATCCTTTTTAAAGCCAGCAGAAATGACCGACTGGTGCAAATAATAAACAATTTAAAGGAGCAGATTGACAGGTTCAGGATACAATCCTTTGAAAATCCGGGTAGATTGAAGAAATTGATGGAAGAACACAAAAAAATAGTGGAAGCAATTACCGAGAGGAATGTGGAAAAGGCAAAAAAACTTGCCGAGGAGCATATAGAAAAAGTGGAAAATAATGTTATGGATATTTTAAGAAAACAAATGGATATTGGAGATGATAATTAATGAAAGCTCTTATCCTTGCCGGGGGGACCGCGGAGGATAGTTTAAAGGATAAAGGAGATAACAAGGCGTTTATTAAGATAGCCGGAAAGGAAATGATATTATATATTGTAGACGTGCTTAAGGAAATTAAAACGATTGATGAAATTTTTGCAATAGGACCTGAAAAATTGAAGGAAATATCGAAAGGAGATTTTAATGTAATAAAGGAAGAAGGTTCCCTTTTTGAGAATGTTAAAAAGGGATTATCTGTTTTTTCGGAGGAAGAAGAAATTCTTATCCTTACCTCCGACATCCCGATGATTACAAAAGAGGCCCTGGAGGACTTTATAGTGCGGGCTAAGGATACGGGTGCGGAGTTTTGCTATCCCATCGTGAAAAAGGAGGTCAACGACAAAAAATTCCCCGGGGTAAAAAGAACCTACGTAAAGGTGTATGAGGGGTCTTTTACCGGTGGGAATGTGGTTCTGGTAAAGTTAAACGCCATTAAAAGGGCTATCGATAAGGTGGAAGGGTTTTTTAAGTACAGGAAAAATCCTTTGAAGCTTTCTATGATTTTCGGCCCCGTTTTTCTAATTAAGTTCTTGCTCGGCACTCTGAGAATACAGGACCTGGAAAAAAGGGTATATGAGCTTTTTGGCGTGAGGGCAAAAGCTATAATAAGCGAATACCCGGAAATCGGAACGGATGTGGACAAAATTAGCGACTTAGAAATTGCAGAAAAGGTGCTCGCAAGAGGGGGCGGATTATGAGGAGAAGTCAGAGATTGGTTTTAATTACGAAACATCTTACGGAAAACCCCAATAAAATAATTCCTCTTAAATTTTTTGCAGAAAGGTATAATGCCGCAAAATCTTCGATAAGCGAGGATTTAAACATTATTAAGACTTCCCTTTCTTCTTCCATGGAGGGGGTTTTGGAGACCCTTCCCGGAGCGGCAGGGGGAGTACGATACCGGGTAAAAAACTCTAAGGATAAAATACAGTCTCTTTTAGAAGAACTCTGCGAACTTATAAGCGATAAAAGCCGGTTGATTCCGGGGGACTATATATATCTCACGGATATAATATTTTCTCCCGAATACTCCTACCGCATAGGAGAGGTAATAGCCGAGAAATTTTTAGAAAAAGAGCCTACATGCGTGCTTACAGTGGAAACTAAAGGGATCCCGCTGGCTTTAATGACCGCAAGGGCTTTAAATGTGCCTCTGGTGGTGGCAAGAAGGGATATAAAGGTGACTGAAGGCCCGTCGGTAAATATCAGCTACGTATCCGGCTCCAGCGGAAGAATTCAAAACATGGCCCTCCCCAAAAGGGCTTTATCGGAAAAAGCAAGGGTTTTAATTGTGGACGATTTTATGAAAGGCGGGGGTACCGCAAGGGGAATGACGGAGCTTGTCCGGGAATTTAATGCCGAAACCGCAGGTATAGCTGTTTTTATTTCCACCGAAGAGCCCAAGGAAAAACTTGTTAAAAATTACACTTCACTTCTTGTGCTGGAAAAGGTGGAAACCCTGGGAGGAATAATCAGAATTCGCCCGGGAATTTTTTAAAAAATCTATTAAAAATTATTAAAAATCAGAAGGACTTTGTCCATTTATATAGAAATACAACTTAAAGGAAAATATTTTTGGAGGTGCGGTTTTTGGAAATTACCGATGTAAGAATTAGAAAAATCCAGGAAGAAGGAAAGATGAAAGCCATTGTGTCAGTGACATTTGACAATGAATTTGTGGTACATGATATCAGGGTTATCGAGGGGGACAGCGGGCTTTTTATAGCAATGCCCAGCCGCAAGACCGCCGATGGACAGTTCAAGGATATTGCTCATCCTTTGAATTCTTCCATGAGGGCTAAAATCCAGGAGGCTGTCCTGAAATCCTATCAGGCTGCAATTAGTTAAATTGAAGATAGAAAATTTAAAAATATAGGGCAAATCTGTCCCTATGTTTTTTTTTTGACTTAGATTTCTTAAAAAGGCTCTTTATGATATATTATAAAAGGTAATATTTTTTCAGGAGGGTAGTGTATGGGTGAATTTTCTGCGGTTATCCTGGCTGCGGGTGAAGGGACCAGGATGAAATCGAATACCCCGAAGGTTTTACATAAAATATGCGGTTATCCCATGCTTCATTATGTTATTAACTGCGCAAGAGGGGCCGGAGCGGATGAAATAGTGGTCGTAGTGGGGAGAGGAGCTGAAGAGGTAAAGAAAGCCTTTGAAAACGAAAATGTAAAGTTCGTTCTACAACCGGAACAAAAGGGTACGGGACACGCTTTAATGCAGGCAGAGGAAGAAGTAAAGGGCAGCAAATATATAATGGTTTTATACGGCGATATGCCCCTTATAAAACCTGAAACCTTGAAAAATCTCTTCAATTTTCATATAGAAAATCAGCCTGCAGCTACGGTTTTGACGTGCGAGTTTGATAACCCTTATGGATATGGAAGGATAATAAAAAAAGAGGGCAGGGTAGTAGCCATAAGGGAAGAAAAGGATGCAAAAAAAGAGGAAAAACTAATAAAAGAGATAAATTCGGGAATATACTGTTTTGAAACTCAAAAGGTTTTTTCAGCCTTGAAGAATGTGAAAAACGAAAATCGCCAGGGAGAATATTACCTTACCGATGTGGTGGAGATATTTAACAATGAGGGAGAAAAAGTGCTGGCCTTTAAAATAGAAAACCCTGATGAGGTTCACGGGATAAACGACCGGGTGCAGCTTGCAAAAGCCCGGGCAATAATGCAAAAAGAAATAGTGGAAAATTTGATGAAGGATGGAGTTACCTTTATCAATCCGGAAAGCTGTGTCGTGGATGCAGGGGTGAAAATAGGAAGGGATACGGTGATCTATCCCGGTGCGGTTATTGAAGGCAAAACCCAAATAGGAGAAAGCTGCTTAATCCTGGGGAACAGCGTAATAAGGGATTCAAAAATAGGCAACAATGTGGAAATATTATCCAGCTTTGTGGTAGAAAGCGAAATAGGAGACGGAGTAAAAATAGGGCCATTTGCCAACCTGAGGCCGGGCACCAGACTCTCTTCCCACGTAAAAATTGGGGATTTTGTTGAAGTAAAAAACAGCACCGTAGGAGAGGGAACAAAAATTCCCCACCTTTCTTATGTGGGGGATGCGGAAATAGGAGCAGGAGTGAATATTGGCGCCGGGGTAATTTTTGTCAATTACGATGGATACAAAAAACATAAGACGGTGGTTCAGGATAATGCTTTCATAGGGTGCAACTCCAATCTTATTGCCCCCTTAAAAATAGAAGAAGGCGCTTATGTGGCGGCGGGTTCTACCCTCACCAAGGATGTGCCCGGCAAAGCCTTAGCAATTGCCAGAGCTAAGCAGGAAAATAAGCCGGGGTGGGTAGAAAAAAGAAAGAAGATTTTTGAAGGAGGAAAAACAAATGGCGGAGAACAAGCTTAAAATTTTTACAGGGAATGCCAACCCGGATTTAGCGAAGGAAATAGCCCAGATACTGGGAGTAAATGTGGGCGATGCGGTTGTCAATACCTTCAGCGATGGCGAAATTCAGGTGAAGATAAACGAAAGCGTAAGGGGCGCCGATGTGTTTGTTGTTCAGCCTCTTTCCTATCCTGCCAACGACCACATAATGGAACTTCTGATAATGCTTGATGCTTTAAAAAGAGCGTCGGCCTGGAGAATAACGGCGGTTATACCCTATTACGGTTACGCAAGACAGGACAGAAAGATCCGCGCCAGGGACCCCATTACGGCAAAACTGATTGCCGATATCATTTCCACTGCCGGAGCCCACAGGGTTTTGACCATGGACCTACACGCAGGGCAGATACAGGGATTTTTCAACTTCCCGGTGGATCATCTGCTGGCAGTGCCGATCCTTGCGGATTATTTCAGAAAAAAGGAGATTGAGGATCTGGTGGTTGTCTCACCGGACTTAGGAGGAGTAACCAGGGCAAGGGAGCTGGCAAACAGGTTAAATGCTTCAATAGCCATTATTGATAAAAGGAGACCGGAGCCCAATGTGGCTGAAGTTATGAACATTATCGGAAATGTCAAAGGGAAAACAGTAATTATTATTGATGATATAATAGATACCGCAGGCACCATCACTCTGGGCGCTGAAGCCTTACTGGAAAGAGGAGCAAAAGAGGTTTATGCCTGCTGCACTCACCCGGTGCTTTCCGGCCCTGCAATTGAAAGACTGAGAAAGTCAATGATAAAAGAAGTTGTAGTAACCAACACGATAGCTTTGGATGAGGAAAAGAAAATAGAAAAAATTAAGGTACTTTCGGTAGCTCCCCTTTTTGCCGAAGCGATAAACAGAATTCATCAACATCTTTCGGTGAGCACGTTGTTTGATTAATTGATTTTTGAAAACATTCAAATATTGATTATTTGTTAAAAAGGGGATATACTATTATATATGCATAGAAGCCATAATATTCCACAATTTTGAAAGGGGGATTTATATGGCACAGGTTACCCTGAAGGTTGCGGAGAGGAAACTGGATAGTAAGGGTACGCTCAGGGCTTTAAGAAGGGAAAGAAAAATTCCTGCGGTTTTATATGGTAAAAACATAGAAAATAAATACCTGGCAGTGGACGAAATGGAGTTTTTAAAAGCCATTAAGGGGCACGGGGAAAGCGTCCTTATGGACCTTATCCTTGGAAACGAAAAACACACCGTAATTATTAAAGAAATTCAAAGGGATCTTCTAAACAATGTAATAAATCACATAGACTTTTATAAAGTTTCCATGACCGATAAGGTAGAGGTGGACGTGCCCATCCTATTAAAAGGCGAGCCGGAAGGAGTAAAAATGGGCGGAGTTTTACAGCACCAGCTGGATGAACTTACCATAGAGGCTCTACCGCAGGATATACCCGAACATATCGAAGTGGATATTTCCCATTTGAAGATAGGCGATGTTCTTACCGTAAAGGAAATAATCCTTTCCGACAAAATAACCGTGCTCGACGACCCCGAAGAAATTGTGGTAGCGGTTCTCGCACCCGCCGTTGAGGAAGAGGAAGGAGCTGGAGCCGCTGAAGGCGAACCTGAAGTGATAGCAAAGGGTAAAGAAAAGAAACAAGAGGAGTAAAAAGATGTATTTAATTGCAGGCCTGGGTAATCCGGGAAAACAATACGAAAAAACGAGGCACAACATTGGCTTTATGGTGCTGGACCTTATAGCCGAAGAGCTGGGGACAGTAATAAACAAAATTAAGTTCAAAGCCATTTACAGCGATGTTTATTACAAAGAAGAGAAATTAATACTTTTAAAACCCATGACATACATGAACCTGTCGGGTGAAAGCGTTAAAGAGGCAGTAAGTTTTTACAAACTGCCTCTTTCCAGCTTAATAGTTGTATACGATGATATGGACCTGCCCCTCGGCAGAATTAGGATAAAAAAAGGGGGCAGCAGCGGAGGACACAAAGGGATAGAATCCATAATATACCAGCTGAATTCTGAAGAATTTACGAGGATACGGGTGGGAATAGGAAAACCAAAACCCGGTCAGGATACAATAAGTCACGTTCTGGGCACTTTTCAGGAAGACGAAAGGGATAAAGCGAGAGAAATTATACAGCTTGCGGCCAAAGCCGCTTTATGCGTGGTAGAAAAAGGCATAGAAAATGCGATGAATGTTTACAATGGCATTAAATTATAAAAAAAATTTACATAAATTACCGGGAATTTTATTAATTAAACAGGGCATCCTGAATTTTAGAGGAGGGATGCCCGTGTCTGTTATAAAAAAATTGTTTTACGGGATGGGTCTTGCTGCTCTTGCCTACATGATTATGCCGGATAAAATGAAAAAAAAGGTAGAACCCATGGTTTCTAAAAGAATGGATGAGGCAAAAATGCTGGCAGAGAAAGGCAAGAACATGCTAAAAAAAAACTTTAATGAAAAAAAGGAAGATGTCATGGATAAAATTTGTGGCGATGAGGCTCCTGAAAAAGAAGAGGTGGATCTGAAAAAGGAAATTGAAGAACTGAAAGCCACGGTTAAGGCACTGCAAAATGAAATTAAGGATTCCCGCATATATTAAAAAATTAAGCTGGCCGGAAAACTTCGGCCAGCTTTTTCGTTAAATTTTATTATAATTCTTTAGCCACGTCCGGGTTAAGTTCTCCTTCGGTAGCCGCAACCACCACGGAGCCGGCAATATCACCGGTTACATTGATGCAGGTCCTTGGCATGTCTAAGATCCTGTCAATACCGGCAATCAATGCAATACCTTCTAAGGGGAGACCTACCGACTGCAGCACCATGGATAGCATGATAAGGCCTGCACCGGGAACGCCGGCAGTTCCTATGGATGCAAGGGTGGCGGTAAGAATAATGGTAAGCTGCTGGGATAGGGTGAGGTTTATTCCGAAAATCTGGGCGACGAAAAGTGCGCAGACTCCCTGGTACAATGCCGTTCCGTCCATGTTGATGGTGGCTCCTAAGGGCAGGACGAAGCTGGATACGGATTTTGAAACCCCAAGATTTTTCTCGGTGACATCCATGCTTACGGGAAGGGTAGCGGAGCTGCTGCAGGTGGTAAAGGCTACCAGCATAGCAGGGGCCGCCCCTTTGAAAAATTTTGCCGGACTCATTTTGCCGAATATTCTCACAAGGGTGGAGTAGACTATGCCTGCATGGAGAGCAACTCCGAGATAAACAGCTATTATAACCTTTAAAAGGGGTAGGAGCACTTTGGGACCGTTGGCGGCTACAACAGGCACGATAAGGGCGAATACACCGATGGGAGCATATTCCATTATGATCCCGACTATTTTATAACTCACTTCTGCGAGGCTCTCAAAAAAGCTGAGCACCGGCTTTCCCTTTTCCCGGGCGATGGTGATTCCTATTCCCAGGAACAGGGCAAAAGCGATGATTTGAAGCATGTTAGCATCCACCATAGCTTTTACCGGGTTTGTCGGAATGATGTTTAAAAGGGTTTCTACCACCGATGGAGCCTTATTTACCTCTACCTTTGCGTTAGAAGGAAGAGTAAGACCGAAGCCCGGATCGATAATGTTTCCAAGGATTAGACCAAGGGTTACGGCAAAGGCCGTAGTCAAAAGGTAGTAGGTCAAAGTTTTTACTCCAATCCTTCCAAGCCTTCTTACATCACCTGTGCTTGCTGCTCCTACAACTAAGGATGAAAGAACCAGCGGGATGATGATCATCTTAATGAGGTTAAGGAATAGGTCGCCGAAAGGCTTGATATAGGTTTTTGCTGCGTCGGGTGCTGATTGGAAGAAGAGTCCCACTATTATACCAACTATAAGTCCTATAAAAATTTTGGTGGTTAAACTGAGCTTCTTCACGCAAACACCCTCCTCTTTCTTTTTTTATTTTTTAGGTTTAAATAAAAAATTTAATTTAAGGATAAAACTTTTAAAAACTCGATCACCTTGCTTCAAAAAACACAATTTCTCAATAAAATATTATACAATGCAACCCACTAAAAACAATAAAATACCACAAAATACTACACAAAAGTAAAGACAAATATGAAATATTACAATATTTTACCCTATTAAGACAAAACTTTTGGTTTAAAATTATTAAATAATGTCACCAGAACATACGTTACCCGGTAAATATGTTTTCCTTGAAAATCAACGTTCGAAGGTATATCATAAAATCGGAGAAAGTCAAGTATTAATTAAACAATGTCACCAATTAATGGTGACAAAAATTAAAGGAGGTAGGCCATGAGGACAAAAATTCAAAGCTTTGGGCGATTTTTAAGCGGGATGGTCATGCCTAACATCGGGGCTTTTATAGCCTGGGGTCTCATAACGGCCTTTTTCATTCCTACCGGGTGGTTACCCAATGAAAAACTGGCAAAACTCGTTGGCCCAATGATTGTTTACCTGCTCCCCATTTTAATTGGCTACACCGGCGGCAAGATGGTTCACGGTGTTCGCGGCGGAGTAGTGGGTGCCGTGGCGACGATGGGCGTAGTTGTGGGTGCTGACGTTCCGATGTTTCTGGGTGCCATGATTATGGGACCGCTCGGGGGATATGTAATTAAAAAGTTTGATGAAGCTTTTCAGGACAAAATTCCAGCGGGTTTTGAAATGCTTGTAAACAACTTTTCTGCCGGTATCATAGGTATGATTATTACTCTGCTCGCATATCTCGGAATCGGTCCGGTGGTTCAGGCCTTAAATAACTTCCTTGCTTCAGGAGTTCAGGCGATAGTAAACGCAAAACTTCTGCCCCTTGCATCCTTATTTATAGAACCCGGTAAAATCCTCTTTTTAAATAATGCAATAAATCACGGAATTCTTGCACCCCTTGGAGTACAGCAGGCAGCCCAAACGGGCAAATCCATATTCTTCCTATTGGAAACAAACCCCGGTCCCGGCCTTGGAGTGCTCTTAGCTTACTGGCTGGTGGGTAAAGGCATAGCAAAGGAATCCGCTCCCGGTGCTATCATTATACACTTTTTGGGCGGTATTCACGAGATTTACTTCCCCTACGTTCTGATGAACCCAATACTGATTTTAGCGGTAATTCTCGGAGGAGCAACCGGTGTATTCACCTTTGTGGTAATGGGCGCAGGGCTTGTGGCTACTCCATCTCCCGGAAGCATATTTGCCGAGCTTGCCATGACACCTAAGGGGGGATATATACCCGTTCTTTCGGGTATTGCACTGTCCGCTCTCGTATCCTTCCTAATTTCCTCGGCCCTCTTAAAGAGATTTGGCCAGGAAGAAGGGGATTTGATTGCAGCCCAGGATATGGTGGATCAACTGAAAGGAAAGCAAGCCTTCCATGCGGTAAAGAAAACCACCAGCGTAAAGAAAATTGTTTTTGCCTGCGATGGCGGAATGGGCTCTTCTGCTATGGGTGCTACCGTTTTAAGGAAAAAGATTCAGGAGGCCGGTTTAAAGGTAGAGGTTGTTCATTCGGCTATTAATGAAATTCCGCAGGATGCCGATATAGTTATTTCCCATAAAGAACTAACCGAAAGAGCAAGGGAAAAGGCTCCCAATGCGGAGCACATATCCATAGAAACCTTTGTAAATAATCCCGTTTACGATGAAATAGTAAAAAGGCTTTCCAAGTGATATAATAATCTAAAATAAAATAAAGTAACGGCAGATGCCGTTACTTTAAATTTTTTGGTACGGTGATGAATTATGCCCGATGAACTGGAAGTAAGAGAAAGAAAGATCTTAGAGCTCTTGATGCAGGGTCCTAAAACCGCCCAGGAGCTCGCCGATAGACTTTTGGTATCCCGAAGGACGATATTAAGAGATCTGCCGTCCTTAGAAGAAAAACTTAAAAATAGAGGGATTTTTCTTGTAAAAAAAGCCGGAAAGGGTCTGGAGCTAAGAGGACCCGATAGCGCCATCGAAAACCTGTCAAAAGAGCTTTCTAAAAAAGCGCCTTCTGAAGACAGGCTTCCCGCAAAAGAAAGACAGATACTTGTGCTTTTAAACCTTATTGAAAAAAAGGGGATAGAAAAATTATACACCTTTGCAAGAGAACTCAGGGTAACGGAAGCGACCATAAGTTACGACTTAGACCAGTTAGAAGGGATACTGGGGAAATACGAGCTTAAAATAATAAGAAAACCGGGGCTTGGAGTATTTTTAGAGGGAGAAGAGAAAAATAAAAGGGCACTACTGGCAGATCTTATTTACGAACAGTTTAACGAAACCGAGTTAATCGAGCTTTTAAAATCCAGGTTCGGGGGAAAAAATGCCCGGGAGGAAGATTCCGGGGATATAATAGACGAGGTAAAGTTGAGGCTTTTAAAGTTTATTGAGAAGGATTTGATAAATGATATAGAAGAAGTTCTAAGGGAAATTACGGAGAAATTCGAGATAAAACTGGCGGACAGTGCTTTTGCGGGGCTTTTGGTGCATATTGTCTTATCCGTGGCAAGGCTGAAAAAGGGCGAAAAAATTACAATGGATAAGAACATCCTGGCAACCCTGGAAATTACCAGGGAATTCCAGATAGCAAGAGCTCTTGGGGAAAGGATGAAGGAACAGGGGATTTTCGAGATTCCCGAGGAAGAGCTCGGATATATTACCATGCACCTTCTGGGGGCAAAACTCAGAGAAAAAGAAGGATTTGACGAGATTTTCTACTTCATCAACGATGACGAAGCATTGAAGATGGCGGAGGAAATTTTCATAAATGCCGGTAAGATCCTTCAAAAGGAAATTCATAAAGACGATAAGGCTGTTAAAGACCTTGCCCTGCACCTGAAACCCGCAATTGCAAGATTGAGGCTAAAGATGGATATAAGAAACCCTTTACTTTTTCAGCTCAAAGAAAAGTACAGCGGTTTGATGGAAATCTGTAAAAGAGCTGTTGAACCTTTGGAAAATAAGCTTTTAATTAAATTTCCCGAATCGGAAATAGGATTCATTGCAATGCATGTGGGAGCTGCCGTAGAGAGGATGAAAAGGGACAAAAAATACAGCGTTATACTCGTCTGCCCCACCGGTATCGGAAGCTCTAAAATGCTATACAGCAGGGTAGAAAAAGAACTTCCGCATTTAAAAATCCTGGATGCAGTTTCCCTTCTCGACCTGGACAGGGCATTGGCAAAATACTCCGGGGTGGATCTTATAATATCTACAATACCGATTGAATTACCCCGGGTCAAAACGATCAGCGTTTCCCCCCTTCTCACAAAAAGCGAAGTGGAGAAAATAAATACCCTCTTAAAAGAAATAGAAAAAGATTCAGCAGAAACTGAAAATGCTAAAGAAAATCCAGAAGGCCCGGAGTATGATTTAAAAGATGTGATATTTAATCTGATAGAGAAAATGGTTTTTATCAAGGAATTAGAAGAGAAAAATATAGAAGGGTTAATGGATGAAATTATTAACTATTTTAATGACGTGGTAATAGACGGGAACCTTTTGAGGGAGGATTTAAAAAAGAGAATGGAGCTGAGCGGCTGCGGAGTTCCTGGAACGGGGGTATACCTCCTGCACGCCAAATCCCGTTCGGTAAATGAGCCGGTATTTGGGGTTTTTGGAACAAAGGAGAAAATGCTTTTAAAAAACATGGATGGACAAAAGGAAAATTACCAGGACTTTGTCCTGATGCTTTTACCGCCGGAGGGTTATAAAAAAACCGCAGAAGTTTTCGCGAAGATAAGCGTTCTCATACTGGAGGATAAGGAGTTTTTAAAAGCATTAAAAGGGAATAACGAATCGCTATTTATAAAAATACTGTTAAAGAAGCTTAAATAGGAGGTTTTAGGTAAAAATGGTATTCGGGTTTTTAAAGAAAAACAATACTCAAGACAAAAACAGCGAAATAATAAAAGAAAGCATGATAGTGGTGGATGCAAAGGTCAGGGATAAGTTTGAAGCAATAAAAATGGCGGGAGAAATCCTGGTAAAGGAAGGATATGTGGAACCTGAATATATAGATGCCATGTTTGAAAGGGAAAAGATGCTCTCCACCTATATAGGCAATTTCATAGCCATACCTCACGGTGTGGGAGAGTCAAAAAAATACATTAAAAAAACCGGCTTATCGGTAATTCACGTGCCCGATGGAGTAGACTTTGGAGATAATAATATAGTTTATCTTGTTATTGGCATAGCTGCCCTTGGAGATGAACATTTAAACATCCTGGCCAATATAGCCACTCTTTTTGAAAATGAAGAAAAAGTCAAGAAATTGATTCAAAATCCATCCAGGAAAGAAATTAACGATTTTTTAAACGGGAGGATCTGACATGAAAAAGGCGGTTCATTTTGGAGCTGGGAACATAGGAAGGGGATTTATCGGGCTTTTGCTTTCCCAGTCGGGTTTTGAGGTTACCTTTGTGGATGTGGATAAGGAACTCGTGGATTATTTGAATAAGCACGGCAGGTATAGTGTGGTGGAAAAGTACGGTGAAAAAGAGACGGTTATCCCCGTAGAGGGGGTCAAAGCGGTAGTTTTTGAAGAGGAAGAGGAAATTATAAAAAACATTGCTGAAGCAGATATTATTACCACATCCGTAGGACCAAAGGTACTGGAAGTAATTTCAGGAGTGATCAAAAAAGGGCTTCTTAAAAGAGAAAAAGAAAACCTTGAGCCTGTAAATGTAATTGCGTGCGAAAACCTCATCAGGGCATCTTCTCATTTAAAAGAATATATACTAAGGGATTCGCAAAAAGAGGAACGGGAAATAATAACAAAAATTGCAGGGTTTCCTGACGCTGCGGTAGACAGGATAGTTCCGCCCCAGGAGCGGGATTATTCTAAGGTAATGGTTGAGCCTTATTTCGAATGGACCGTGGAAAAGCCGGGTTTTAAAGGAGAAATTCTTGAAATAAAGGGCATCACCTGGGTGGAGGACCTTGAACCCTATATCGAAAGAAAAATTTTTATATTAAATGCCGGCCACGCGGTTTGCGCGTATTTGGGTTATTTAAAGGGTTACAGGACCATCGAGGAATCCTTACAGGATCCTGAGATCTTAAGTACCGTAACCGGTGCCATGAGGGAGTCGGCTTATTACCTTTCAAAAAAATTCGCTTTTGAAGGATTAAAAGAATATATAAAAAAGACCTTAGATAGATTTAAAAACAAAGCGTTAAAAGACAGCGTCGAAAGGGTAGGAAGGGAGCCATTGAGGAAGCTTTCAATTAATGAAAGATTGGTAAGGCCGGCCAAGGAAGTCGCCGATTTAGGAGCAAAACCGGTAAACCTTGCAAAAGGAATTGCTGCAGCCCTTCTCTTTGACTATCCAGAAGACAAAGAAGCCTTGAGGCTGAAGGAAATGATAGAAAATCAGGGGATAAAATACGTTATAAATTATGTTTTAGGTTTATCGAGGGAGGATGCGGATTTAATCCGCCTTATAATGGAAAATTATAATAATCTTTTGGGCGAAAAAAAATAATAAAATAGGGGACTTTATTAATAGCCCCTATTTTTATTTTTTTAACTTTTATATTGACAGCGAAAATTTATAATAGTATAATTAAATTAAATCAGGAGGTGAAAATAATGGCAAATATAATAATAGATGAAAGGGCTAAAAAATACCTGGAAGAAAAGGGACTTTCCGAGGTGACCGTTAAGTTAGAAAAAATCGGCGGAGGATGAGCGGGCTGCAGATATATACCTGCCGTGTATGCGGGTTCGCCTGCCGATGCCTCCAATTACGATGTATATGAAGCAGATGGAGTAAAAGTTTATGTAAGTCCCTTTATAGATGTGAGCAGGGGTTTAAAGATTTATCTTTCGGGCTTCAGCCTGTTTAAAGGCCTTGCCGTTGCCCCCGCTTATTAAAGAATCAAATTTTCCTGTGGGATTTATAAAGTTCAATAAAGCGCAGGATAAAGCTCAATTCTTCAGGGGTACAGTCGGCCACCATTTCCAGAACCGATTTTACCTTTGGGTCCAAAAAAAGCTCTTTTAATGCCGGGTTCATTATCTTAAAGATATTTTCCGCTCCATCGTCGTCGGTTACGAAAAAACACGGGGTTACGGATAGGGCCTGGGCTAATTTCTCTAAGGTTTTAATGGAAGGTTCTACCTTTCCGTTTTCTAACTGTCCTATAAGGGCGGGAGAAACCCCGGCTTTTTTAGCCAGCTCTACCTGGGTAAGCCCCCTTTCGGTCCTGAGTTTTTTAAGTTTTGCACCGATGTTGTTACCGCCATTCAATAATTCTTCAGGTTTTATATCGAGGAATTTCGTAAGACCGGTAAGGGTGGAAAGGGAGGGGAGAACATTTCCTTTCTCAATCTGACATAAATAGGAGGCGGAAATACCGGCTAATTCAGCGAGTTCTTCCAGGGATAGATTTTTGCTTTGCCTGAAGAGGCGAATTTTTTCTCCTATGGATAAGGGCTTTTCGGGGTTGCTAACTTCACCCGCATTGTTAAAAAAGGCTTCTACGGATACGTTAAGAGCATCGGCAAGTTTCTGAACAACTTCTAATGATGGCTTCTTTTTACCCGTTTCTATTTCGCTCAAATAGGATACCGAAAGCCCTGTTTTTTCCGCAAGTTCTTTTAAAGATAATTTTCGGTTTTTTCGAAGCTGGCGTATTAAAGAACCTTCCATAACCATTCTCCTTTAAGAATACTTTAACAAAATTATAGTATAAATTTAATAAATGGTCAAAGGGAAAGAATTGTTTACTTTTTAAAATATAAGGGGCATAATAAAGTTAAGAAAATTTAAATTTAAAAGGAGGAACTAAAATGAAACCCGTAAATGTTACCGATGCCAATTTCCAGGCTGAGGTTTTAAACTCTGATTTACCCGTGCTTGTAGATTTCTGGGCTGCATGGTGCGGACCCTGCCGTATGATGGGCCCGGTAATTGACGAGATTGCCGGTGAATACGAAGGAAAATTAAAGGTCTGCAAGATGAACGTGGATGAAAATCCCAATACCCCGACAAAATACGGTATTATGAGCATTCCCACCCTTATACTTTTCAAGGATGGGGCACCTGTTAAAAAGCTCATCGGCTTTAGGCCCAAAAACGATATAATCGCCGAACTTGGAATATAAAAAGACCGCAAAAAGCGGTCTTTTTTTTGTGGAGTT
>NZ_JBNARB010000010.1:0-72737 GCF_049723235.1 Thermovenabulum sp.
ACACACCTTTTTCTTGAAACTCTCAGGCGTGACACTGTTCAGTTTCCAAGGTCCAATAATGTTTAAAAATTTTGTCCATTTGCTTGGGATTTTATTATATAATATGATTTACCCTGTTGTCAACTTTTTTATTATGTTTTTTAATGATTTTGGACAACAATAGCTATTTTAATTTAACATAAAAATTGATTAGTTTCAAACCAATATAAGTAGAATAAATACTAATTAAGCTATTCCATACACATTTTTTCTAATACTTAATCAGTTATATTTAATTATGCTCTGTTATTCATCTTATTGCTATATTATTTAAAGTCCAGAATAGTTTGTGGAACAGTTCCTACTATAATAGTTTCAGCTATCGGAACATTAGTATTAACTTCCACCTGAGAGCTAAAAAAAGGTTGAACCACTTTCACTTTTGCCGTTATTGAGAGTATTATTTTATGTCTTGTTTGATTTATTCCCGCTTCTTCAAAGGCTTCCGTAGTATCCACTTCTGCAGTGCCTACTGGTTGTAACATTATATTAATATTAGGTCCTATATTTGCCAGAATTTTACTTCCGGTAACCAGCCCTAAGGGTATTTTTATAGTCTCCATCGAAATTTGCTTTAATTTTTTTACTGCTTCTAACGATGTTTCCGTTTCTATCCTATTAATTTCTACTGTATTAATCTGAATTAGTGTAATCTGCCCGTTTACATCTTTATGTATTGTAATAAGGTCTTTATATTGAATGTTTTTTGCAATTTTTTCTTTTATAGCATTATTAATCGCCTCTGTGGCAATCATCCTTGCTCTTGCTTCAGCAATTGTCTGAACAGTAGGGGCTATTTGATGTTCAATAAAACTTAATACAATTAATACAGCAATAAATATAAAAAAAAGGATAATATATAAACTAAAATAACCCCTTTTCACCCTGAACAATCTGTACTTACCCCACATAAAAAACCCCTCCATAATTAAAATATGCTGGAGGGGTTCTTAAAAGTTTTAATTTTTTATTGAAATTTTGGCAAATTTCCTTTTTCCTACCTGAACTATTACAGGTTCTTTTAGATCAATATCAACAGGATTTTCTATACGTTCACCGTTTACTTTAACGGCTCCCTGCAAAATTAATCTCTGACCTTCGCTGTTAGATGAGGCAAGACCTGTTATGGATAAAAGTTTAGGCAACCATATCTTTTTTTCTGGATTCAAATTATCTTCAGGGATGAAATATTCAACCATTTCATCCGGCATATCTTTTTTCTGAAATACTTTTATAAAATTTTCTTCAGCTTTTTTTGCTTCTTCCAGGCCATGATACATTTTTACTATTTCCTTAGCCAGAGCCATTTTTACATCTCTTGGGTGCAGCAAACCATCTTTTAAACCTTTTTCTATTTTCTTTATTTCATCCTTTGGGATGGTAGTAGCTAAGTTGTAATATTCGATTAATATCTCGTCCGGAATCGACATCACCTTTCCGTACATTTCTTTGGGAGGTTCATTTATACCTATGTAATTTCCAAGGCTTTTGCTCATTTTCTTTGTGCCGTCTATACCTATTAATATTGGCATTAGCATGGCAATTTGAGGTTCTTGACCATACTCTTTTTGCAATGTCCTACCCATTAAAATATTAAATTTCTGCTCGGTAGCACCCAGTTCTACATCGGCTTTTAATGCTACTGAATCATAACCCTGCATCAATGGGTAAAAAAATTCATGAATAGAAATTGGCTTTCCTTCTTTAAAACGCTGCTGGAAATCTTCTCTTTCCAGCATTCGTGCTACGGTGTACTTGGAAGAAAGTACAATAACATCTTCAAAATTCAATTTGGCAAGCCATTCACTATTGAACCTGATGGTAGTCTTTTCAGGATCCAGGATTTTAAAAACCTGTTCTTTATAAGTTTTTGCATTTTCCATTACTTCTTCTCTTGTTAATTGTTTTCTTGTTTCGGATTTTCCAGTGGGATCCCCAATCATCCCGGTAAAATCCCCAATAATCAAAATAACTTCATGCCCTAAATCCTGAAATTCTTTCAGTTTTTTTAACACTACCGCATGTCCAAGATGAATATCCGGCGCAGTGGGATCAAGTCCCAATTTTGCTTTCAGAGGTGTTTTGCTCTCATAGGATTTTTTCAATTTACTTAATAATTCATCTGGCGAAATAATTTCAGCAGTATCTCTTTTTAGAATTTCAAATTGTTCCTCTGGTCTCATTCTATTCCCTCTCCATTTTATGTTTTTTAACGATTATAACATAGTCAAAACATTATTTCAAACCCATGTTTTTTGATTTATTTTATTTTTGACAACTGTGGTATAATAAAAATTATAGAGAGGGGGATTGTATGGGAAAAAAGAAAAGAAGAAACTTATTTAGAGGGCTTGCATTAATAATTTTATTTTTTTTCCTGGTGGCTTCCGGAGTTGCCTTAGGAGTAGCATATTCATATATAAACACAGCTCCACCCTTTGACCCTAAAAAGTTAAAGCCCAGCGAAACTTCTTTTGTACTGGACGAAAAGGGCAATGTGGTTTCGGAACTTCATGGAGAACAAAACAGGATACCCGTTTCCTTAGAAGAAATCCCGGATAATTTGAAAAACGCCTTTATTGCGATAGAAGATCAATATTTTTATTCTCATAAAGGGATAAACATTCGTTCAATAATAGGTTCTTTAATCACGGACCTTATAAAAGGAGGATATCATAGAGGTGCAAGCACCATTACCCAGCAGCTGGTTAAAAATGCTTTTCTTACGCAGGAAAAATCGTTAAAAAGAAAAATTCAAGAGGCATGGCTGGCAATACAATTAGAAAGGCATTACACAAAAAATCAAATTCTTGAATTTTACTTGAATCAGATTTATTTCGGGCATTCTGCCTATGGGGTAGAGGCAGCTTCTCAGCTATTTTTCGGAAAACATGTAAAGGATCTTACTTTAGCCGAGTGTGCCATGCTGGCCGGAGTACCCAAAGGCCCTCAGTATTTTTCACCCTATCTTAATTTTAAAAACGCCAAGGAACGTCAGGAGTTAATTCTCGATAAAATGGCAGAATTGGGTTACATTACGAAAGAAGAAGCAAAAAAAGCGAAGGAAGAGAAAATTAATTTAGCTGGTTTAAATACACCAAAGGCTAATTACAAAGCCCCATATTTTACAGATTACGTTGTGCAGGAAACTGCCGAAAAACTGCAAAAATCCTTAGGAATTTCCCAGGAGGAAGCTTATGATAGAATTTATAACGGTGGTTTAAAAATTTATACAACTATTGACGTTAATATTCAGGAAGCTGCAGAAAAAGCATTATCAAATCCTGCAAATTACCCATATACAAAAAACGATAAAAACGGAATACCCCAGCCTCAAGGCGCTATTGTGGTTCTTGACGTAAAAACCGGAGCAATTAAAGCACTGGTAGGAGGAAGAGAACATTATCAAAAATTAGGTCTTAATCGAGCTTATCAATCTTATAGACAACCCGGATCCGCTTTTAAACCCATAGTGGTTTACACAGCAGCTATAGATTCAGGATTTACAGCCGCCAGCGTCATAGACGATTCTCCCGTTTTTTATCCCAGCGGCAGTGGGACCTGGTCTCCTCAAAACTTTTCCGGTGATTACAGAGGATTGACACCTCTCTGGAAGGCAATTGCAAGGTCGGTAAACGTGGCCGCCGTAAAAGTGCTTGATTCCATCGGAGTTGATAGAGGAATTGAATATGCTAAAAAGTTAGGAATAAAAGACTTAGTTTTAAAAGGCAGCAAAAATGATAGACAACTTGCCATAGCTCTCGGCGGCCTTACAAAAGGAGTTACTCCTTTAGAACTCGCTTCCGCATATCAAACCTTAGCAAATCAGGGAGTTCACATAGAACCTATTGCCGTATTAAAAATTGTAGACAGAAACGGAAGAACATTATATGAAGAAAAACCACAAAAATGGGTTGCGGTTAGTCCTCAGACAGCTTTTATTATGACGAATTTATTAAAAGGACCTATTTATGACCCCGAGGGTACTGCAAGAAGGTTATCAAGTTTTCCTTACCCGGTCAGGGGTAAAACAGGTACAACTTCCGATAATAAAGACGTATGGTTTGTAGGATATACTCCTTATTATGTAGCTTCTGTCTGGATCGGGCATGATGAACCGGTTCCCATGAAAGGTGTATCCAGTGGAAATCAACCCGCTAATATCTGGATGCAGGTAATGAAAGAAGCTCATAAAAATCTACCTTATAAAGACTTTGATAGACCTGATAATATAGTTGGGCCAATCCCAGTATGCATGGATTCGGGAAAACTTCCTACAGAACTATGTTATAAAGATCCAAGGGGTCCAAGGGTAGTAGAACAATACTTCATTAAAGGAACAGAGCCAACGGAATTTTGTGATGTTCATGTAGAACTGGATGTGGATATTACAAACGGACTGCTCGCCACTCCCTATTGTCCCCCTGAGCTGGTTCAAAAGAGGGTATTTATTAAACGTCCGCCATTTATCCCTTCAAAAGAAGGAAAAATTCCATTAGATGTAAAATATCAAGCTCCGGAGCAGTACTGCCCCGTTCACTCGGCTCAAAACCCTGTATTCCAAACTCCTGTAGAAGGAGAGCTTGATGGAAATCCTTTACAAAACCAGCAAAATCATTTCAATAATAATGGAAACAACAATACGAATGATAATTTATAATTTACAGTAATAATCTAAATGTAAAAAAAACCCTTAAAAGTTTAGCCTTTCGTGGGGCGAATAACTTTTAAGGGGTTTTATTTTTATTTTATTATTGTTTTATTTTTTCCTTAAAAACTCTTCCGAAGAAATCACTTGAATCCCATTTTCTAAAAACAGCGCTGCGGTTACCCCCGTTCCAGCTTTGATTTTATTCTTAAAAGAACCATCGTAAATTTTCCCACAGCCGCAGGAAGGGCTTTTAGACTTTAATATTGCTTTTGTTATACCATAAATCTTTGCCAATTTTAAGGCTTCATAAGCACCTTTAATGTAATTTTCCGTAACATCTACCCCATCTTTGGTAATTACCCTTGCAATCCCCTTCAAAACATCAAATCCATCCCCTCCGCTAATCTCTGCAGGGCTTCTGGGAGTTGGTAGCCCTCCGGCCTGCTCGGGACAAAAAGGGATTATAATTTCTTCTTTTAATATGTCGAGAAAATTCTTATCGTAATTGTTCTCACCATTGTATTTACTGTTTAAACCAATTAGGCAGGAACTTATAATAATCAATTAAACTCCACCACCGTTACTCCAATTCCACCTTCATTATAATTTCCGGGTCTAAATGTCTTCACATCTTTTCTCTTCTTCAATAAATCCTGAATACCTTTTCTTAAAATGCCCGTACCCTTACCGTGAATTATCATTATACTTGGAAGTCCAGCAACTCTTGCATCGTCTAAATACTTTTCAACTTTTAAAATTGCCTCATCAAGAGTCAGTCCCCTTAAATCAATTTTACTTTCGATATTTTTTGCTTTTTCAATGCTAATAGTTGAGTAACTGATTGAATCTTTTACTCCCGTTGAAGCCTCTTCTATTTTGCTCAAAGTATTTAAAGGTAAATTTATCTTCATAATTCCAATGGAAACCAATGCTTCTTTTTCTTTTTCATTAATTTCGACTATAAAACCTTCTTGATTTAAACCTTCTACAAAAACCCTATCTCCCGGTTTAAAATTCTCATCCTTTAAAAGCTTTTTGGATTTTTTTATCAGAGGTTTCTCATCCTTTAACTCTCCCAGGTTTTCCCTTAACCTTTTCCTTGCCAGTTCTATTATACGATCTTTGTTTTGCCTCTCATCCAAATCTTCTACCTTTTTCAATTCTTCGATAATATCCTCTGCTTCCTCTTTTGCCTTTTCTAAAATTCTTTTTGCTTTTTCTCTGGCTTTTTCAATAATAATTTCTTCCTTTTCAGCAAGCTTTTTTTTGGCCTCTTCCAGATATGTTATTTTTTTATAATAATTTTCTTTTAATTCATTTAACCTTTTTATTTCTTCGTTTAATTTTTTTCTCTCTCCTTCCAGACTTTTTAAAAGCCCTTCCAATTCCAAATTTTCCTTTTTAAGAAATTCCTTAGCCTTCTCAAGAAGTTCATGTTTTAACCCTAATCGTTTTGCAATTTCAAAGGCATTACTTTTACCCGGTATTCCTATGGTCAATTTATATGTTGGACTTAAGGTTTCTACATCAAACTCAACACTTGCATTTTCCATACCATCCCTGGAAAATGCAAAGGTTTTTAATTCACTGTAATGGGTTGTGGCAATTGTCCTTATACCCCGTTCATAAAAATAGTTTAATATTGCCATGGCAAGAGCAGCACCTTCGGCGGGATCCGTACCCGCTCCCAGTTCATCAAGTAAGACAAGGCTTTTTTCGTCAGCGTTTTCAATTATTTCCACAATATTTTTCATATGAGAAGAAAAAGTGCTTAAAGATTGCTCTATGCTCTGTTCGTCTCCGATATCCGCAAAAACTTCGTTAAAAACTGCTACTTCGGTTCCTTCTTCCGCTGGAAGATGGAGTCCCGATTGAGCCATGATAGCAAAAAGTCCTACCGTTTTGAGGGTAACCGTTTTCCCACCGGTATTTGGACCGGTAATCACCAGAACATGGAATTTATCTCCAAGATACAAATCTATTGGAACCACTTCACCCTTTAAGATAAGGAGGGGATGTCTGCCCCGTTTAATATTTAGATAACCTTTTTCATTAAACATCGGTTCAATGCCGTTAATTTCTATACTGTAATTAGCTTTTGCTAAAATAAAATCCAGCTCCAATATTACTTCATAACTATTTTTTATAGAATCATAATTATCCGCTATCTTTTTGGTTAGTTCTTTTAATATCCTTTCCTCTTCTTTTTTTTCTTCAATTTCTATTCTCCGAAGTTCATTATTTAATTCTAGCACCGATAAAGGCTCTATATACAAAGTTGCACCGCTTGACGATTGATCATGAATAATACCGGGAACACTTGTCCTAAATTCCTGCTTTACCGGTATTACGTAGCGTCCCTGCCTAATGGTTACTATTGGTTCCTGCAGGAATTTTTGGAAAGAAGGTGATGAAATTATTGATTCCAGCTTTTCTCTAATACGCGAAAAGAGGACCTTTTTTTCTTTTCTTAAAGAAGCCAGTGCCGGGCTCGCATTATCGGCTATTTCTTCCTCATTGAGAATCGCTTTAAATATTTTTTCCTCTAATGAATAAAAATTATGAAGGGAAGCCACCAAATTTTGTAATATTTCATATCCTTCTATTTTCCACTCTTCCCAATTTTTTTTAATTACTCTTGAAGTCTTCATAATTTGAGCTACATCAAGGAGTTCTCTATTATTTAACACCGCACCAAATTTTGCTCTCTTTAATGAAGAGGATATATCCGGAATATACTCGAAAGGCAGTCTGAACCCCCTTTTCAACAATGCTACTCCTTCTGATGTTTCTTTTTGTAATCTTCTAATTAAGGGGAGATCTTTAAGGGGCTCTAATTTATCAATCCTTTCCCGGGTAATATCCGATACAGCGTATTCTTTTAAGATATTTTTGACCTTATCAAATTCCAGCTTTGCTAAAACCTTATTATTCAATAAAATCACCCTTTTTACTATTTTACTCCTCTAAAATAATGTCCAAAGGTATAGTATTTTGCTATATCTTCTTCAGGGATTTTTTCTTTTTCTCGAATACTTAAATAATAAGCTTTTGCTATTTTCTCGATTTCCTCGGGTTTTCTTCCAACCAAATATAATTGCCCGAACATTATATTAGCCATTGTCAAAGTTTCGATGTGATTTATCATACAGATTTCATAGCAGTTATAAATATGGCTCCTATTTTTTTCATCGACAAACACCTTGAATTCTTTTCCGAGCCTATCCTTAAGATAGGCTATATTTAAATCTTTCCCCGAATTGGATTTTATAATATTATGTTCACTCACGATCAAAGGTAAATACCCATGAACAATACTTTCTAACTCCAAATCTGATTTTAATTTTTCTATTGCTCTCAGAGAAAGTTCGGGAGAAAGGACCACTCTTTTTAAGCCCAATTCTTTTAATACTTCTATGCTTACACTATTAAAAATATTTAATGAAAAATCAGCAATACAATTTACATTCCTCTCAATAAAATAATTTAATAACCCGTTATTTCCAGCAACCACGCCGTCTATTTTTGTGAGCAAACTTTCATCTAAACGCTCAGATATCTCGCGAATATCTGCCTGTTTCGTTATTTGCGGTAAAGCCAAATAAAATTTCTTTCCTTCTTTTTTTGTAATATTTAGCGCACTTTTTAGTTGACATAAGGTTTGCTTAAGATTTTGTCCTCCAAAATAAATTTCATCTATATATGAAATACCTTTTTTTAGTCCTTCCAGATTATCAACTCTTAAAGTAATCTTCATGAGTTCCTTATTTTTTTGTTCATTGCCCTTATTTTTCTCCTGAAAATAAAATAAAAACGCCTTATAATCACCATTGACCCTTTTATTTTTATATTTTTCTATTCTTTGTTCATAAAGTTTTCTTATAGCTTCCTGTCTTAGATCGTTTAATGCACTAAAAGGTAGAAGGATATTTTCATCCATATCTACTTCAAACTCTTTTAAGCAAAAAACAGTATTTCCGAGCCTTGTCAATTTTTCTTTAATTTCCTCTAAGGAAGTTGGACGTTTTTGAGCTTTTTTTACAATATAATCCGACTCTAAATAGATATTATTTTTATCCTCATCTTCAATACAAATCTTTAATCTGTCATTAAGCTTTGCATAAAGTTTAATCTTTACCGGGATTTTTTTACTCAAAGCAGGTTCTTCATAGGACCTTTTTGCTTCTTCCAGTAATTCCACATCTGATGTTTTATAAACGGCAGTGCCTTCTTTTACCTTCCCTTTCGTTTTAATTTTCACTATTTCTCCGGGCTTAGCTTTAAATCTTTTATTATTTTTTACATAAAACTCGGTGACCACATATCCAAATCCCTCATCATCCCTTATATCTATTCCATCTCCCACCCGAAGCTCCTCTTGCAATAATATTTTTGTCATACTGTTTTCAGGCTCAAAGCCTACTACCTTCCCCAGCAGTATACCTTTGTTCCTCGGACAATCTACGCTCATTAAATCTTTCCCCGGATTCCCAAAATAATAGCCGGTAGTAAAACTCCGGTTAAAAATCTGTAAGAGCTTTTTATATTCTTCTTCGGATATAAAAAATTTCCCTGGATTTTGTAAAAATCTATCAATAGCCTTTCTGTATATAGAAGTTACTACTGCCACATATTCTGGTCGTTTTAATCTTCCTTCTATTTTAAAAGAATCTATCCCGGCTTCTATTAAAAGAGGTATCCTTTGGATAAGATTGAGGTCCCTTGTACTCATAAGATGTAATTTGGAAGAAATTATGTTTCCCCACCGGTCCAATAAGTAATACGGTAATCTACAGGGTTGAGCACACTGTCCTCTATTTCCGCTCCTTGCTCCTATAAAACTGCTCATCAGACATTGTCCCGAATAACAAAAACAGAGGGCGCCATGAACAAAAGTTTCTATTTTTAAAGAGGTATTTTCCTTTATAAACTTTATCTCTTTTAAAGATAGCTCCCGTGCAAGAACTACCCTGTCAAAATTCATTTTTTCGAGAAACTTCACTCCGTGTAAGCTGTGTACGGTCATCTGGGTACTGGCATGGACCTCCAAATCGGGAAAATATTTTTTAATAAAATAGCCAAGTCCTATATCCTGAACAATAATTCCATCGACCCCTATACTGTTTAAAAAATTTATAAAATCACCGGCTTCGTAAAACTCGTCATCGTATATTAAGATATTGACTGTAACATAAATTTTCACACCCTTAAGATGGGCATATTCGACAGCTTCTTTTAATTCTTCTCTTGAAAAATTCGATGCCGAACGGCGGGCATTAAATTCTTTTCCTCCCAAATAAACCGCATCGGCACCATTTTCTACCGCAGCTTTTAATGCATCAAAATTTCCTGCAGGGGCCAATAATTCAGGTTTTTTCATGTTTTTTTCAACTCCGTCAATAATTCTTTTAAACTTCTGGTATTCAAAACATCTTTTTTTTCAAGCCATGCCCTTCTTGCCACATAAACACCATTTATTATATCCTGTAGTGCCCCTTTTTCATGGGCATCGGTGTTTATAACCAGCTTTACTCCCTTTTCTTTTGCCCTTTTAGCGTAAACATCCACCAGGTCCAAACGGTCAGGAGTGGAGTTTATTTCCAGAGCGGTATTTGTTTCAAATGCCTTTTCAATTATTTTGTCAAGGTCTAATTCATACTTTTCTCTTTTGCCCAGCAACCTGCCTGTGGGATGTCCTATAATTTTTACATAAGGATTTTCCATAGCCATTATTATTCTTCTCGTTAACTTATCCTTATCCTGTTTAAATCCTGTATGAATAGAAGCCACAACGATATCCAGTTCCTTTAATATTTCATCTTCAAAATCAAGTATTTCATCCGACAAAATATCTACTTCTATTCCTGTAAGGATTACAAAATTTTTGTATTTAGCATTCAAATTTTTTATATGATATATCTGTCTTTTTAGCCTTTCTTCGTCCAATCCATTGGCAATTTTGAGAGATTTTGAATGATCTGTAATCGCGATGTATTCATAGCCAAGCTCCATTGCTTTTTGAGCCAATTCTTCAATGCTGTCAATTCCATCACTCCAATCGGAGTGCATATGAAGGTCACCTTTTATATCTTCAAGGTTAAGTGATTCGGGCAGCTCATTTTTTAAAGCTTTTTCCACCTCGCCTCTGCCTTCTCTAAGTTCCGGAATAATATAGGGAATTCCTAATTTCTGGTAAATATCTATTTCGGAATCCGGATAGTATTTTTCTCCATTTATTAAAATATAATTTTCCGAAATTTTTAAACCCTTTAATTTATTAAGCTCTTCCAACTGTAAGAGGTGTTTTTCATTACCAGTATATACAAAAAGGGATGTAAAAAAGGATTTTTCTTCAACAAATATAAACTCTAAGGTAATTCCTAAGTCAAGAAAAAGCTCTATCCTGTTTTCGTATATTTCTTTAATATTTTTTATACGAGGAAATTTTAAAAGGACAGAAATGACTTCCTTTTTATCTTCTTCATTGCAGGAAATAACCGCCACAATTTTTTCAATCATCTCTACCCTTCTGCGCATTTCACCGGCAAATTCAATTTTCACCTTTAAATTGGAAGATTTTATAAAATCCCGGATTTCTTCTGCAAGGTAAAGCGCCGTGGACAATAATATTTTTCCTTGATTTCCTTTAAGCATTAAAATACCTTTGATTATCGCCTGTTCGGTTTTTACTCCGAAGCCTTTCAGACTTCTTAATTTCTTTTCTTTCGCAGCTCTTTCCAGCTCTTCAAGAGTATCAATTTTAAGTTCATCGTAAATTGTTTTTATTTTTTTTGCTCCCAGCCCGGGTATCTTGAGCATTTCCAGTAAACCTTCGGGGATTTCCCGTTTAAGTTTTTCATAATATTCACAGGTACCCTTTGTTAATATTTCATTAATTTTTGCTTCAATAGCAGGACCAATCCCTTCGATTTCTTTGAGCGAATAGCCTCTCTCAACTAAATCTTTTATCTCTACGCTAAGGCTTGTTATAGATTCAGCTGCCTTTTTGTAAGCCTTTATTTTAAAAGTGTTTTCTCCTTTTATTTCCAGCATTTCGGAAATTCTCATAAAAATACCCGCAATCTCAAAATTTTTCATAATCCTACCTCTTATCTTTTTTTTCTTCATCAAATAATTTTAAGAATTCCTCATACTCTGCTTTCAAAGTAAAATACTCGTCAGCAATTTGTATTGCAGTAAGTACCGCTAAATCTACCCTCCCCAATTCTGGATGTAGCTTGGAGATTAATCGGAATTTCTCGTCGACATAAGAAGCAACTTTTTTTATATATTCCTGAGAAGCTGAGCCTTTCAAAAAATAATCTTCTCCATTTATTTTTACCTTTACCCTGTTACTGTTTTCAGGTAATTTTCGCATTATTTTCCCTCCGCTCAGCTTTCTCTTAATTTTCCGGAGAATTTTTCTTCTACAGCCTTTATTATTTTATCCTGAATTTCGTTTATCTCTTCATCTCTTAAAGTTCTTTCATAAGAACGGAACAAAAGTGAAAAGGCTACGCTCTTTTTCCCTTCCGGAATTTTTTCTCCTCTGTATATGTCGAAAATTTCAATATTCTCGAGTAAAGGACCTGCAGTCTCTTTTATCAATTCAATCACATCGGCCACTTCTATATTTTCTTCCAGGACAAAGGCTAAATCCCTGTCTGCCGGGGGAAATTTAGGAAGTGGTGTATACCTGATTACCTCATCGGATTTTTCTACTAAAAGATCAAAATCCAATTCTGCCACATAAATCCTTTTACCCTCCAGCTCATAGTTTTCAGCTACATCCGGATGTATTTCCCCTACTACGCCCAGTAAATTATCATTTAAATAAATTTCAGCACATCTCCCAGGATGCAAAGCATAATATTCAGCCCTCTTAAACTTTACTTGTTTTATCCTCAAAGCGGCCAAAAGGGTTTCTATAACTCTCTTTATTTCGTAAAAATCTATATTGCTACCAAACATGCCAAGGGTAAGCCTCGTCTTTTCCTCGGGTAGTTCTTTCAAAGGTAAGGATTCTGTATGGTATGTTTTGCCAATCTCAAAGATCCTTACCTCTTCAGCTTTTTGGTTAATGTTAAATTTTACTACATCAATAATACCCGGTAATAAAGTCGTCCTTAAAACACTCATTTCCTCCGATAAAGGATTAATAATTGAAATCATCTTTCTATGCGGATGTCCTTCCGGGACCATTATCATGTCTAACTTTCTGGGGTTAATTATAGAATAATTGTATACTTCTGAAAAACCATTATTGATAAGTAATTCTTCTACTCTTGACTTTATCCTGTGGACCTTTTTCGTTTTTCCGACTGTAGAAATTTCAGAAGGTAAACTTGAAGGAATATTATCGTATCCATAAATTCTTGCTATTTCCTCAGCTAAATCTGCAATACAGGTAATATCCCTCCTGTAAGAAGGAGGTATAACATATAGCTCTCCATTTTCTTCCCCGACTTCAAAATTCAGTTTTTTTAGTATTTCGGCCATTTTATCCAAGGAAATATTTGTTCCCAGCAACCGGTTTATCTTTTTATGGTCCAATTTAAGACGTACTTTTTCCTGAATAACCGGGTAAACATCAATATACCCTTTTGAAATCTTTCCAATACCTAATTCTTCAATCAACTGACATGCTCTTTCAGAAGCAAGCATCGCGATTTCCGGATCAAGTCCTTTTTCAAATCTCATGGAAGCTTCTGTCCTCAGTCCTAAAGCGCGCCCTGTCCGCCTTATATTGGGGCCATAAAATACAGCCGATTCCAGCAAAACCGTTTTTGTATTTTCTTTAATCTCCGAATCTTCCCCTCCCATTATTCCAGCAATAGCAACTGGTCTTTCCTTATCTGCTATTACCAGCATTTCTTCATTTAATTCTCTTTGTTTTCCATCAAGAGTGGTAATTGTTTCTCCTTTACAGGCCCTTCTTACAATTATTTCCTTACCCTTAATTTTATCGTAATCAAAGGCATGAAGGGGCTGGCCCAGCTCAAGCATTACATAATTGGTAACATCCACAATGTTATTGATCGGTCTGACACCGCAAGCTTGAAGCCTTCTTTGCATCCATAAAGGCGATGGACCTATTTTAATATCCTCTATAACTCTCGCTATGTACCTAAAACACAAATCCTTGTCTTTTATAGAAACCTGAATTTTGTTATTTATCTCTTCCCTTCCTTCTTCTTTTAATTTAATGGAAGGATATTGCAACTTATAATCGTAAAAAGCAGCTATTTCTCTGGTTAATCCCAATATACTAAAACAATCTGCCCTGTTGGGTGTTAATTCAAATTCTATTACGCTATCTTCAAGGGGAAAATAAGCTTTAAAATCATCTCCTACCGGAGCATCTGGAGGAAGAATAAGTAAACCTTCACGCATTTCCTGAGGAAGACCGTGATCGTCTAAACCTACTTCTTCAGCCGAGCAAAGCATTCCCTCCGAAATTACTCCATTAAAATCTTTTTTTACTATTTCCTTTCCATTGGCAAGCACCGCTCCTTCTACTGCTACAACCACCTTATCTTTTTCTTTTACATTCTGAGCAGCAGTTATAATTGTCAAAATCTTTTCCTTTATATCTACACTAACTACCCGCAAATTTTCCGCATTAGGATGTTTTTTTATTTCTAAAACTTGACCTATGACAATACCTTTGATTTCTCTTCCTAAGTGTTCCACCGATGCTGCGTTAAATCCAACCATTGTAAGGTTTTTTGCTATAACCTCAGCCTCATCCGATATATTTATAAAATCTTTTGCCCAATTTATTGAAAAGAGCATTATATTACCTCCTTAGAATTGTGATAAAAACCTTAAATCATTTTCAAACAACAATCTCATATCATCTATATTGTACTTTAATAAAGCAATACGCTCTAATCCCATCCCAAAAGCAAATCCCAAAACTTTTTCCGGGTCGTATCCTCCATTTTTTATAACATTAGGATGCACCATTCCGCAACCCAGGATTTCAATCCAGCCTGTATAAGAACACAAACGGCATCCTTTACCATTACAAGAAATACAGGATATGTCCATTTCTGCACTGGGCTCCGTAAAAGGGAAAAAACTCGGCCTGAATCTGGTTTTTCTTTCTTCACCGAAAATCGCTTTAGCAAAGGCTGTTAATGTACCTTTTAAGTCAGCCATGGTTACACATTCTCCTACCACCAAACCTTCCACCTGGTGAAAAACCGGCGAATGGGTAGCATCCACCGCATCGGAACGGTATACTCTTCCCGGTACTATTACCTTAATAGGGGGTTTTGATTTTTCCATCGTCCTTATTTGTACAGGAGATGTATGGGTTCTTAAAAGAATATCTTCAGTTATGTAAAAAGTGTCCTGCAGATCCCTTGCAGGGTGATCCTTTGGAATATTTAATGCTTCAAAGTTGTAGTAATCCCATTCTACTTCGGGTCCTTCCACTACCTCATAGCCAAGACCGTAGAAAAAGTTAATTACTTCATTCAAAACGATTGAAAGGGGGTGTCGATGACCTAAAATTACCCTTGTAGGTACGGTTACATCAATTTTTTCCTTTTCAATCTTTTCCTTTTTTATATTTTCCTTGATTGTTTTAATTTTTTCTTCTATAGCAAATTCCATTTCCTCTTTAATCTTATTGACCAGTTGTCCTATTACCGGTCTTTCTCCCGGAGGTAGTTCACCCATTTTTTTCATCAGAGCGGTCAATTTACCTTTTTTCCCTAAAAATTTAACCCTTATGTTATTAATCTCTACAAGATCATCAATACTTCCTAAAAGCTCATCCAATTCAGTTTTTAATGCAATTAATTCTTCCTTCACCCTAAAAACCTCCTTTTAGTAAAAAAGCTTTCGCCCCGTAAGGGACGAAAGCAACTTACGCCTCCGTATTTCGTCATCCCGGGGAAACTTTATTTCAGCTTCCCATACTGTCCCAAGGCTAATTCTTTATATATTAGATAAGCTTTAATTGAACCCGTTATCTCAAATAACTTCCAAAAAAATTCAGCGGCGAGCATATTCCACGCCCTTTCCTGTCATTTGCAACTATTATAGCACAGAAAACGTTTATTTACAAGGAGATGAGATTTTTCTTTGTCTCACCGCTTCAAAAATTATTATGCTTGCCGCTACAGCCACATTTAATGAATCTGTGCGTGTACAGATGGGAATTTTTATAAGCTCATCGGAAATTTCTACGACCTTTTCAGAAACACCCCTCGATTCATTGCCCAAAACCAGCACAAAGGGAACCGTTAAGTCTAAATCAAAGTAATTCCTTTTAGCTTTAATATCTGCAGTAAATAATTTAATGCCCTTTTTTTTAAACTCCCAGAGGGTTTTTGTAAAATCCTCCACTTCGGAAATTTCCATGTGGAATATCGAGCCCATCGTAGAACGCACCGTTTTAGGATTATATACATCTGCACATCCATTGCTTAAAATTACAGCTTTTACTTCTGCCGCATCAGCTGTTCTCACTATGGTTCCCACATTGCCGGGATCCCTGACATCCTCTAAGGCAATAAACATAGGAGAAGGATTTAAAACATCTTCCTTTATTAAATTTAAAGGTTCAATATCTTTTTTCCTTATTAGCGCAATTACTCCCTGAGGAGACTCGGTAGAAGAAATATTTTTAAAATCTTCATCCGACAATTGATATACTTTTATCCCTTTTTTATTCATTTCCTTTAAAAAATCATTTTTTGTTCGAACAAAACTTTCCGAAACCGCAATAAACTCTATTCTATAATCGGAATGAACTGCTTCCTTTACGCATTTAACACCCTCTGCTACAAATATACCGTGCCTTTCTCTGTAACTTTTCATATTAGAAGCAGAAATTATTTTATTTTTTAAACCTTTACTTAAATTCTCGTACATAGATTTCTCCCGGAATCTTTTATATTGATTTTTCTATTTTTTCTATATCCTTATTTTTACCCACAACCACCAGAATATCCTTTTCCAGGATTGTATCATCGGCTCCAGGAGCTACAATTATATCATCACTTCTTTTTATTGCCATTACATTCAGTCCATATCTTACCCTCATATCAAGGTTCCTCAAGGTTTTGTTGTACCATTCGGGTAATGCCTCAATTTCTACAATAGAAAAATCAGGGGAAAGCTCAATGTAGTCCAAAATATTGGAAGAGACTAAATTGTGGGCCACCCGAATTCCCATATCCCTTTCGGGAAACACCACTCGGTCGGCGCCTATTTTATATAGTACTTTACCGTGAAGTTCATTATTTGCTTTGGCTACCACATATTTTAGGCCCAATTCTTTGAGTATCAATGTCACGAGTATGCTTGATTGAATATCGTTGCCTATGCTTACAATACCCACATCAAAATTCCTTATCCCCAGTGCTTTCATCGTATTTTCATCAGTAGCATCAGCTTGAACTGCATGGGTAATAGAATCGGCCATTGATTGAACAATTTCTTCGCTGCTATCAATTCCTAAAACATCGTACCCTAATTTGTATAAAGTTTTTGCTACGCTGGATCCAAAACGTCCCAGCCCTATTACTACAAATTGTTTCATAAAAATCCTCCCTACGGGATTACATTGTATTATCCTACCAGTATCCTGTCTTCAGGAAATTTATACAATGCAGGTTTTTTTGAACTTGCCAGAGCCATAGCTATGGTAAGCGGTCCAACCCTTCCAGAAAACATAAGGATTATTATCAATAATTTGCCAGCATTTGAAAGTTTAGGAGTTAAACCGAGAGAAAGTCCTACCGTTCCAAACGCCGAAGTAGCTTCATACACTATTGTGAGCAAATCTTCTCCTTTTTCAGTAATTGTCAGCAAAAATGTAATACTAAAAATCAATAAAAAGGAAATTACGACAATAACTATTGCCCTGTAAACATTTTCTATGGAGATTCTCCTATTATATATTTCTACCTCTTCTTTGTTTACAACAACGGTATAAATTAGAAGAATCACAATAAAAAAGGTTGAAGTTTTTACACCGCCACCCGTGGAACCGGGTGATGCTCCGATAAACATTAAAAAAATCGTGAAAAGCTTAGCCGGTAAAGTCATGTCCGATAAACTTATAGTGTTAAAACCTGCGGTTCTCGGTGTTACTGATTGAAAAGCTGCGGCTAAAATTTTCCCTCCTAAAGGCAGCTGTCCTAAGGTTTTCGGATTAGAATACTCCAGAAGGAAAAATATAAAAAAACCCGTTAACAAAAGGATAGCAGTCATCGTAATTACTATTTTTGAGTGAAGGCTCATCTTGTAAAAATCCCTTACAGAAAATACCTCATGGATTACGCTAAATCCCAAGCCTCCTATTACTATCAGGCTCATAACTACAATATTAATTAAGGGATCCAGCACGAAAGGTGTAAAACTCCTGAAATCTCCTATTAAATCAAAGCCAGCATTATTAAATGCCGAAACCGCATGGAAAATTCCATAGTAAATTCCTTTTAATAGACCGTATATTTTTATAAACCTGATGGATAATAAAGCCGCACCGCATAATTCAAAAAATACCGCTGTTGTTATAACGTATTTTGCCAGTTTGACAACCCCTGAAATATGCATTTGATTAAGGGCTTCCTGTATAACAAGTCTTTCCCTTAATGTAATCCTTTTACCCAGAATAAAAAATATTAAAGTAGCCATTGTCATGAAGCCGAGCCCACCGGTCTGAATTAGAATGAGAATGACTAACTGCCCAAAAAGACTATAAGTGGTATAAGTATCAACTACTACAAGACCCGTCACACATACGGCAGAAGTTGCCGTAAAAAAGGCGTTTAAAATACCCACGCTTTTCCCGCTCTTTGCCGCAAAAGGCAGAGAAAGCAAAATAGTGCCTATTAGTATAACTGCTGCAAATCCCAGTACTAAAATCTGGGCAGGTTTTAATCTTATTTTTTGTGAAAGTACTAAAATTTTCAATCGCCTCCCAAAAAGGAGAAAAAGCGACTCTAAAAGCCGCTTTTATTTAAGATTTGCTTTTGCTATTTCTACAAGCTGAGTAAATCCTTTATGATCATTTACGGCCATTTCGGCCAGCATCTTTCTATTTATTTGAATTCCAGCCTTTTTTAATCCATTTATGAATTTGCTGTAGGATAATCCATTTGTCCTGGCAGCCGCATTAATCCTGGTAATCCACAGCTTTCTGAAGTCCCTTTTTTTCAGTTTCCTACCTATATAAGAGTACATGAGGGACTTCATTACAGCCTGGTTCGCAATTCTAAATCTCTTGCTTTTAGCTCCAAAATATCCCTTAGCCAGTTTTAGTATCTTTTTATGTCTCCTTCTTGCCGTTACACCTTTTTTAACCCTTGGCATTTTAATCACCTCAATGAATTATATTTTATTTATAGGGTATTAATTTCTTTACGCGTTTATAATCGGCGCTGCTAACAAAAGCAGGCTTTCTGAGATTTCTCTTCCTTTTTTTGGACTTATGAGTAAGCAGATGGCTTTTGTAAGCTTTTGCCCTTTTAATTTTCCCCGTTTTTGTCAAGCTAAACCTCTTTGCAGCACCCCTATGAGTCTTAATTTTTGGCATCGGTTTTCACTCCTTACCCAATGTATTTTGCTTTGGTGCAAGCATCATAATCATATTCCTACCTTCAATAGTAGGAGGCTTTTCTACCTCACCTTTTTCTTTTACGCTTTCGGCAAATCTCTTTAATACCTCTTCCCCGATTTGCGAATGTGCTATTTCCCTTCCTCTAAACTTTATCGTAACCTTTACTTTATTACCATCTTCTAAAAACCTGAGGGCACTTTTTACCCTTACCATAAAGTCGTGGGTTTCTATACTGGGACTCATACGTATCTCTTTTATATTAATTACCTTTTGATTTTTCCTCGCTTCCTTTTCCTTTTTGCTCATTTCATATTTGTATTTACCGTAATCCATTATCTTGCATACAGGCGGTTTTGCATTTGCAGCTACTTTTACTAAATCTAACTGTCTTTCTTGAGCGAGGCGAAGGGCTTCTTTAATAGGCATTATCCCCAATTGTTTTCCATCTACATCTATTACCCTTACTTCTTTTGCTTTTATTTCATGGTTTACTTCTAATTCTTTTTCTTTTGTAATATCGTTCACCTCCAAAAAATTTTTTCTAAAAATTTAAGGGACAGGATAAATCCACCTGTCCCATGAAGCCTAAAGATAGAAATAAGCTTATAAAAGCATTACCCTTAGGCGTAAACCTTATCGGCAATTGCCGTAAGGTGAGAAGGTGGAATCCTTCTACTTAAAAGCCTATAATTACTCACGTAAACTAATATATCATTTGCCAATTTTAATGTCAATGATTATTGTTTATTTTTTACTTTTTCTTTTACTTCGTTAATAAAGTTTTCTATTGTGTAATTTCCAAGATCTCCTTTTTCCCTGCTCCTTACCGAAATTGTGTTGCTCATTTCTTCTTTTTCACCAACTATTATCATGTAAGGAATCTTTTGAAGCTGGGCTTCACGAATCTTGTAACCAATTTTTTCATTCCTTTCATCCAATTCCACGCGAATATCCTGTTCTTCTAAAATTTCCTTTACCTTTCTTGCGTATTCAAGATATTTTTCGCTAATAGGTAAAACCCTTACCTGCACAGGAGAAAGCCATACAGGAAATGCTCCTGCATAATGTTCGATTAAAATACCTATAAATCTCTCTATGCTGCCAAAAACTACCCGGTGAATCATTACGGGCCTGTGTTTTTCACCATCAGGACCTATATAAGTTAGGTCAAAGCGCTCCGGCATCATAAAATCAAGCTGTATTGTGCCGCATTGCCATGTTCTTCCAATGCTATCTTTTAAGTGAAAATCTATTTTAGGCCCGTAAAAAGCACCATCTCCTTCATTTATTTTGTAATTTAATCCCTTCTTTTCTAAAGCGCCTTTCAGTGCATTCGTAGCCTTCTCCCATAGTTCATCAGAACCCATTGAATTTTCTGGCCTTGTAGACAGTTCCACATGATATTCAAAGCCGAATACCTTATAAAAATAATCCACCAAGTCAATTACTCCCAAAATCTCATCTTCAATCTGCGATGGCATCATGAAAATATGAGCATCATCTTGAGTAAAACATCTTACTCTTAAAAGGCCATGAAGAACTCCGGACAATTCATGCCGGTGAACAATTCCAAGTTCAGCAAGTTTTAAAGGAAGTTCCTTATAACTGTGGACATCCGTTTTATAAAGAAGCATTCCTCCCGGACAGTTCATGGGTTTTATAGCAAAACCCTGTTCATCAATTGTAGTAAAATACATATTCTTCTTATAATGATCCCAGTGCCCAGATCTCTTCCATAATTCTTCATTTAGAATTATCGGTGTTTTTATTTCCTGATACCCACGCTTTTTATGCTCCCTTCTCCAAAAATCTATCAACAGGTTCCACAATACCATTCCTTTTGGGTGAAAGAAAGGAAAACCCGGACCTTCTTCGTGCAAGCTAAATATACCGAGTTCTTTCCCCAATTTTCTATGATCCCTTTTCTTAGCTTCTTCTATTCTGAAAATATACTCTTCCAGCTGTTTTTTATCAGGGAAGGAGGTCCCGTAAATTCTCTGCAACATTTTGTTTTTTTCATCACCCTTCCAGTAGGCACCGGCTAAGCTTGTAAGTTTAAATGCCTTAATATAGCCCGTAGAAGGGACGTGGGGTCCTGCACAAAGGTCAATGAACTCTCCCTGTCTGTAAAAACTAATTGTCGCGTCTTCAGGCAAATTTTCCAGCAATTCAATTTTATAAGGCTCATCCATTTTTTTAAGAAGCTCGATGGCATCTTCCTTGGTAACTTCAATTCTCTCAATAGGAAGGTTCTCTTCAATGATTTTTTTCATTTCTTTCTCTATTTTTTCAAAGTCTTCCGTAGAAAAACTTTCATCCCTGTCAAAATCGTAGTAAAACCCCTCATCAATGGCCGGTCCAATGGCAAGTTTGGTTTCCGGAAACAATCTTTTAACCGCCTGCGCAAGTACATGAGAAGTAGAATGCCTGTAAGCCCTTTTTCCTTCTTCGTCTTCAAAGGTTAAAATTTTTATTTCCCCATCCTGATTCAATTTAGTCCTTAGATCAACCACGACACCGTTTACTTCTGCCACTAAAGCTGTCTTTTTTTTGTCGGGAAAATACATTTTAATTAAATCAAAAACAGTAATTCCCTTTTCTATTTCTCTTTCAATCCCATCAACCTTTACCTTAATTAATTCCATCTCAGACCCTCTCCTTTGAATTTATACTAAAAAAACCTCTCATCCCCCGAATCAAGGGACGAGAGGTTATCTCCCGTGGTTCCACCCTACTTAATTACTTTTTCGCTATAAAGGGCATACCCCAATGGCTCGGAGGTGGTCTTCAGCTTGCTATTCTCAGGGCTTTCCCACCTTTTTCGCCCCTCTCTGGGAGAAATCACAAGCTTACTCGTCTCCTCATTGCCTAATTTTTAAGTTTTTAATTATATGATAATAAAAAGCAAAAAAATGTCAAGAAAAATTTACATCTTTAAAAATACCGAAACCAGCGCTTGAAGAAGGCCTATAAAAAAGCCTATTAATCCTCCTAAAATTTCTATCTGCCTTAACTCCCTCTTTGAAAGTTTAATTATCAATTCTTCTAACTTTATGATATCAAAAGAATTTATTTTTTCTTCTACAAGCTTGCCTATTTTTATTTCTTCTCTCGCTTTGTTCATTATGTCTCTTTTTAAATCTTCTATTACGGGCAGACCATAATAATCAATAGCTTCATTAAAAAAATTCGAAACCATTTTTTTTGGTATAAATAAAGGTAGTTTGTCTATAATTCGGTCATTAAGTATATTTTTTATCTTATCTAAAATTTCATATTTTAAGGAGCTACTTGTTAACAGGGCAGCAAATTCTTCAAAGGATAAAATTTCACTCTCCAAAGCAATCCCTATATTTTTAGCTATTTCAAATCGTCTTTTAGGAATAATTCCTTGAAATTTAATCCCAAAAAAATTTATTGGTTCAACAGGCCAAAAAATTAACTTTATGGCAAGTAAATTGGTAATCCAGCCTATAAACCCCCCGATAACCGGCATAGCAATTAAAAAGAAATAAAATTTCAATGCAATCACCATACCCTATTTTTTTGGTTTAACCTTACTGCAGAGAATGCAATCTTCGCAAATAGTAACCCTTTCTTCAAAAATATTTAAAACTGCATCGTAAACATCCCTTTTCGAATCCAGTATCTCTCCGTGAATCACTATCTTTTTGGGAGCCAGATTTATAAGCAAGCTTATCAAAATATCGTCCTTACTCAATGATCCATTTTTCTTTAATAAATCTTCTATCTCATTATCTTTAATATCTTTTAATTCCCCATCAAGAAGTAAAACTTCCTTTCCCTTAAAAAATAAATTAACCACTTCTTTTTTGGGTTCCAAATTTTTTACAAAAAATTTTAACAGTGCCATGAAATCTTTGTATTCCTTTTCTATTAAAAGCTCATCGACAGCTTTATCAACAGCTTCTTCAATTATATCTATATAACTTTTTAACCTGAAGTTAATAAACCCTTCTATAATAAAAATTTCATTTTCTTCAATAAATTCTTTAACCTTTTGTTTAATTTTTTCTTTTCTTTCATGATAATCCGGAATTACCAGAGCCGGTTCTTTACTTTCGGACAATATTTTTAAGGCTATGTCATAAGTTCTTGCCCTGTCTTCCGGTTTTAAATAAAAATGTATTTTATCCAGTATCTCGCAAATTACCCTGGGTTCCCAAAAATTTATTATTATTTTACTAATTGTTTCGGATAACTTATTTTTTAATAATATTTTACCTTCATCACCGTATAACTCGTAATATAATTTATAAAAACTAAGTGGTTCCTTCTCTTCTTTAATTAGGAAAATATTTATGTTATTTTTTTTCAATTCATCAATAAGGTTTCTAATTTCTTTTTCAAAAAAATATATATCATGAAATGTTCCTATGGAGAAACATTTCACGTTAACCACTCCCTTCCCTTTTTACTATTATATTTCATGGGAACAAAGCATATACGACAAAAGAAAGGGAGGGCTTCCTGAAATTAACAAATTAAAAATAAAAAAAATGGTGGGCGCTGTAAGGATTGAACTTACGACCCCTTCCGCGTCAAGGAAGTGCTCTCCCACTGAGCTAAGCGCCCACAATTTCTTATATTTGTTTGCGTTTTTTATTTTATCATATAATTGATAAATAAGTCAAGTTTTTAGGATAATCATGCCAAAAGAAACTAAGGGTTGATATTTACCAACCCTTAGTTTCTTATGATTTATTATTTAAATTCATTTTACTGGTATTCTCAGGACTTGACCCGGATATATGGTTTCCTCAGGTCCCCTGAGGTTATTAGCCTGCACAATTGCCTCTACAGTAGTATCGAATAATGCTGCAATGCGGCTCAAGGTATCACCCGGTTGAACTTCATAATAAGCTTCATGCCTTATAACAGGATTCATCATTGTAAATGGATGATGCTCGTCATAATTATCATGGCCATTTCGCGGAATAAAGAGAAATTGACCGGGATAAATTGTCAGGTCATCGCGTATCCAATTATGTCTTAAAATTTCTTTTACTGATACTCCAAACCGAGATGCTATTAAATTTAGCGAATCTCCAGGTTGCACAATATATATTATCATACGTATCCCTCCTTCGATATCATAATATTCAATAAAAGCCAAATGTTTACACGATACAATAGAAACTAAATTACTATAATAATAATTTTTAGGTCTAAAATGGGTATTTGAATATAAATTGTTATAGTAAAAAAATATTTTAAAAATAAAAAAGCACTTTACTCAGATGCCTGCAATGCTAAACATCTGATAAAGTGCCTGTAATAATTTGTAACTTTTGATTTAGAACCAAAAAAATAAAAAAGATGACTGCTCATCTTTTTTTTATCGTCGATTATTTATTTTCATTATTATTTCTTTATTAATTTTACAAGTGGTGCCGGGGACCGGAATCGAACCGGTATGGGTATTTCTACCCGCAGGATTTTAAGTCCTGTGCGTCTGCCTGTTCCGCCACCCCGGCAGATTAGATTATGGAGGCGGCACCCAGATTCGAACTGGGGAATAAAGGTTTTGCAGACCTCTGCCTTACCACTTGGCTATGCCGCCGTAAATAAAAAAATGGAGCGGAAGACGGGATTTGAACCCGCGACCCTCGCCTTGGCAAGGCGATGCTCTACCGCTGAGCCACTTCCGCATTTTGATGGTGCCTTGGGGCGGAATCGAACCACCGACACGAGGATTTTCAGTCCTCTGCTCTACCGACTGAGCTACCAAGGCTCAAAAAATATGGCGACCCAGAAGGGGCTCGAACCCTCGACCTCCAGCGTGACAGGCTGGCGTTCTAAACCTACTGAACTACTGGGCCGCGCATGGTGGGCGAAACAGGGCTCGAACCTGTGACCCCATGCTTGTAAGGCATGTGCTCTCCCAGCTGAGCTATCCGCCCGCGAGACAATTCTTAGTATACCCGATAATTTATAGAGTGTCAAAGCCAAATTTGCTTAATTTGCCGGGAAATTTGTTACTTTTTTTATATATACGCATGTTTTTTCCTTCTTTCTTGTTATTGCATTTTGTTGCTCTTATAATTTACTCCTTTTCTTCCTTCTTTAAATCTATTTTTCCGTCCTTTCTATCCATTTCTTCTTCGGCAAGATTTATCATCTTTTTAACCATATGTCCTCCAATTTTCCCCACCTCTCTTGTAGTCATATTTTCATATCCTCTCTTTTTTATATCATCATCCAAATGAAGCTCTTTTGCAACTTCCTCCTTCAAACTTTCCAGTTCATCCTTAGATTTTGGGTTAACCGGTTTTTTTCTTCCCATATAAATACCTCCAAAAAGACTTTTTTCTTATATTTTCCAAAAAAAATTATCTTTATGCATTGGCTTCTTCTAATATCTCCTTGAGAGCTTCAATAAATTTATTATTTTCTTCTCTTTTCCCCACCGAAACCCTTAAAGAAAATTTTAATGCTTCGCTGTTATAAATCCTCACCAATATTCCTCTTTTTACAAGTTCCTCAAAAACTTTTTTCGCTTCAATATTTGATTCTAACAAAATAAAATTTGTAGAAGTAGTAAATATCCTGATATTTTTTATGTTCATCAATTCCTCTATCATTCTGTCCCTTTCTTTTATTATTTCACCAATATTATTTAAAAATCTTTCCCTGTTTTTTAATATCAGTGAAGCAGCAGTCTGAGAAAAAAGGTTTACATTGAACGGAAGTTTGACCCTAAAAAGTTCTCTAATTATTTCTTTGTTTCCCAGCGCATAGCCTATTCTTAAGCCGGCTATGGAAAAAATTTTTGACATCGTTCTTATGATAATCAAATTTTCATGTTCAAAGATCATATCCCGGTAAGTTTTACCGCCAAATTCAAAATACGCCTCATCAATGCATATTATCCCATCAAAGCTTTCAATTATTTCTTTTACTGCCTCTTCATTAAAATAATCACCCGTAGGGTTGTTCGGAGAACAAATAAACATTACTTTGTTTTTGGTTCCCATCGAATCTTTTTTTAATCTATCATAATATTCATTTAAATCAATATCGAATCTATAAAATTCTTTGTCTTTTATTTTTACTAATGGAATATTAATAACCTCTGCCCCCGAAATTTTTGCAAAAACCTCATAGCTGGGAAAGGTAGGTGAAAAAATATAAACTTTACTTTCCGGTCCGGCAAAGGCAAAATTGATATCGGCTATTATTTCATCAGCCCCATTTCCTATAAATATTTGCTCTTTTTCTAAGCCGCAGTATTCAGATAATAACTTTCTTAACTCATCAGAATTCGGATCATTGTATAAATTAAAGGGTTTATTTTTTACTTCTTTAAAGATTTCATCCTTTAAATCATCCGGCACATCAAAATAAGATTCGTTGGCATTTAGTTTAATCATAAAATCAGGTCTTTCTTCAAAAAAGGGTTCTATCTCGTATATTTCTTTTCTCAGGTATCTGGTAGTCAAACTATTTCCTCCTTTTCTTGTATATTTATGCATATACTTTTGCGGTACTATATCATATTAAATTATTTTGAGTCAATACTAAAAATAAAGTTGACATTAATCTTTATAATAATAAACTTGTTTGATATAATTAACTGGAAAACTTTTAAAGAAGGGATGGGATTAATTTGAAAGAAAAAGTTCAAGAAGTATTAAATAAAATTCGTCCATCTCTGCAAGCTGACGGCGGAGATGTAGAACTTGTGGATGTGGATGAAAAAGAAGGAATAGTAAAGGTAAGATTAACGGGTAGCTGTTTTGGTTGTCCTTTTTCAACAATGACTTTAAAAAATGGAATCGAACAAATTTTGAAGGAAGAAATTCCACAGGTAAAGGAAGTGAAAGCGGTATAATTAAAGGGAGTACGGTACATTCACCGTACTCCCTATTTTAAATGACATGTATCATTTATTTTCACAATAAAAGCATTCTTTTTAATATCTCCATCATCTTCCACCACAATCTCCGTAATAGAAGCATTTCCTATTTTTATTTTAAAAAAGGCTTCGGTATTTATCCCCAGTATAGCGGATATCACAGCTTTAATTGGACCTCCGTGGGTCACCACGAGGATATTTTTATTTCCCTTGTGGGATCTTGCCATTTCCGAAAGTATATAATCCACCCTATTTATTAACTCTGAAAGGCTTTCTCCTCCAAGTGGTTGTAAACAAAACGGATTATTAAGCCATTCAGTATATTCGTCTTTTTCTTCCTTCATAAGCTCTTCATAGGTTTTACCTTCCCATTTTCCAAAACACAACTCCCTTAAAAGAGGGGTTATCACTACTTTTTTATTGTGAAAATTATTTATTATTTTTGCTGTATTTAAAGCTCTCATAAGATCACTGGAGTAAATTGCTTCAATATTTTCCTCCCGAAACACATTAGCTAATCTCCAGGCCTGTTGCTCCCCTTCTTTACTAAGAGGAATATCCAGCTGCCCCTGATAGCGGGTTTCTTTGTTCCATAAGGTCTCTCCATGTCTTATAAGAAAAATTCTCGGCATATTATTTCACCCATTCCACAATTTTATTTATATAACAGCATTAAAATCAATAAAGAAAATATTTCTCCAAACTCGTTCAAAGCTCCATAAGTATCCCCGGTCATTCCTTTTAATTCCTTCATTATGTAAAAACTAAAAATAAGACCCGAAAAAATTAATGCCGTTAAGAAGTAAAATACTTTTAATTTCAAAATTATGCCGCAAATAATAACGCATATGAATGAAGATATAAAAAATCTTATCCTACCTTTTCCGCAATTAAAAGCTTTGCCCAGGCCTTTTTCCCTTAAATACGGAAAGAAAACGATACCAAAACTAATAAGCCATCTTCCGGCAACCGGTACAATTATTAATAATAGGGGATTTTCTTTTAATATAGATAAAATCCCTGAAAATTTTAAAAGAAAATCAAGAACTATTGCAATTACTCCAAAAGCACCGACCCGGCTATCTTTCATTATTTCCAGCTTTTTTTCCCTTTCTTTTCCACTGAAAATACCGTCAGAAGTATCCGCAAGCCCATCCAAGTGGATACCACCCGTAATAACGGTTTCTGCAGTTAAAATTAATGCACAAAGGAAAGATTCTTCCAGTAATCCTTTTAATGCAAAAAAAATTGCATATAAAATGCCCCCAATAAATGCACCGATTAAAGGAAAAAAACACACCGAGCGCTGTAAATCTTTTTCGGTGATTGGCGTTTTTAAAAATTGAGGAAATCGGGTTAAAAACAAAAGAGCGGTATAAACAGGCAAAGATACCACCTCTATTTAATCTTTAAAGGAATACCCGAAACCATAAAATAGACTTCTTCTGAAGCTTCAGCAATTCTTTGATTGGCTTCACCCAGCAAGTCTCTGTAAAATCTTGCTAATGGGTATTCGGGAACAATCCCTAAACCCACTTCATTTGAGACTATTATAAACTTTGCATTTAACTTTCTCGCGTTTTTAAGCATTTCTTCTAATTCTTGTAAAAATTCTCCCCGGATTCTTTCCTGTAAAAATATATCTTCAGAAAAATCTTTTAAAATCCAGTTTGAAGTATAAAGAGCTATACAGTCTAATAATACGAATTTTAAGTCGTTAATATAATTTTCTTTTGTTATTTTTTCCAACACCTTAGAAACGTAAAGGGGTTCTTCAATGGTTATCCAGTTATAGGGTCTTCTTTTTTTATGATTCTCTATTCTTTTCTCCATTTCTTCATCTTTTGCTTCAGCGGTAGCAATATATATTACCCTGCCGTCAGTATCTCTTGCCAATTTTTCCGCAAAAGAGCTTTTCCCGCTTCTTGCCCCTCCGGTGATAAAAATTATCATCTTTTAATCCTCCCGAAGCTTATGAAAAATCTATTTTTTTATTTTTTATCAATAGATACAGAAAGAAAGGCCCACCCACCAAAGCTGTAATTATACCTACAGGCATTTCAGATGGAGCTATAATCACCCTTGAAAGAGTATCCATCACCATGAGGTAAAGTCCGCCAAATAAAGCAGAAAAAACGTATAGATTTCTATGGTCCGGGCCTATTATCAATCTTGAAATATGGGGTATAATGAGACCCACAAACCCAATTATACCACAAAAAGCAACTGCGGAAGCGGTAAGTAGAGAAGCTGAAATCAAACATAGTTTTTTTAATAATTCCACATCCACTCCGGTGAAAAAAGCGGTTTCTTCACCCAACTGCAAGACGTTCAGTCCTCTTAAAATAAAAAAACCCGCTAAAAATCCTGTTATTCCATAAGGAAGGTTAATAATCACTTCCTTCCATCCCTGATAAGAAAAGCTGCCCAGATGCCAGAAATAAATGTTTTTTAATTTTTCTCCTGAAGCATACATAAGAAACGACACGATAGCGGAAAGAAAACTGCTAACAGCAATTCCCGAAAGCAAAATCGAAAATGAAAGGGTTTTTCCACCAATTCGTGCTATAGACCATACGAGAAATACTGCAAAAAGAGCACCAAGAAAAGAAAAAAAAGGGGTCGCGTTCATTCCCAGAAAATTCATACCTTGAAAATACAAAATAGCCAACGAAGCCCCTAAGGACGCTCCCGATGACGCCCCAATCACGTAAGGATCGGTTAAAGGGTTCCTGAACATTCCCTGATAAATTACTCCTGCACAGGAAAGTTCAGCCCCCACAAGAAAAGAAAGTATTATCCTGGGAAGCCTGAAATTAAGTATTATAACTTTTTCCGCAAAAGTAAAGTTATATTCTCTTTTAGTAAATAAAGATAACAGGATAAGGGGTATCTTTTTTTCCGGTATATAAAAGGCACCCATGCTTATGGAAATTACGCTTCCCAGGAAAATTAATAATAATAGTAGAAAATATATATACTTTTTCGATATTTTACGGAACATCTTCCCCTCCGGTACTTATTTAAAAATCTCTGGATGTATTATTTTTGCAAATTGTTCCAACCCATCCACTAATCTCGGTGTTGGTCTTTGTATAATATTTTCATCCACGTAAAATACCTTGTCATTTTTAACTGCATTGATATTGCTCCAACCGGGTCTTTTAACAATATCTTCTTTTGTCTGTTCATTTGTACCGTTAGTACCGTGATGAGAAAATATTATAATATCAGGGTTCTTGGCTATTATTACTTCCTGTCCATAAACAGGATAAGGCTTATCCGAATCGCTTGCAATATTTTTCCCACCTGCTTTGGTTATAAGGTCATCCACAAAAGTCCCCGGCCCGACAGTGGTAATGGGTGAAGGCCATAATTCGTAAAATACTGTAGGTTTTTTATCTTCAGGTAAAGATGAAACTTTTTCTTTTACGGCATCTATTCTCTTTTTCAGAGAATCTACAAGTTCAATAGCATTCTTTTCTCTTCCGGTGGCTTTCCCTACGAGAATCAAGCTATCAAGCATGTCTTCGAGATTTTTCGGTTCCAGCACTATTACCGGTATTTTCAATTCTTCTAATCTTTTCACAGGCTTTTCATGCATGGTTGTGGCAAGTACAAGATCCGGATTTAGTGATATTATTTTTTCAATATTAGGATTTGAAAAATCTCCTATTTTCTCTTTACTTTTCGCTTCTTCGGGATAATCACAATAGTTTGTAACACCTACAACCTTATCGCCTAAACCCAAGGCAAATAATATTTCCGTATTGCTGGGCGATAAAGAAATTATCCTTAAGGGTTCCTTTTCGATCTTAACCTCCCTGCCAAGGCTGTCTTTTAACGTTACGGGAAAAGGCCCATTATTAGAATTTAAATTTTGTGAATTATTATTGCTGTTTTTGCTACAACCGGACAAAGCAACTACAATAATTGCTGCAACCAACAAAATTGTTAAGAGATTTTTGGTAATTATTTTGTTTTTCACGTTCTTCCTCCTATCTTATTGACATATTATTCAATTTATTATTGATTCAACCTTGAAAAATTACTTTTTTCTGTAACTAAAAAAAACCCAACCTTTCGGGAAGGAAAAGTTGGGTTTTTCTCCACTCATAAATGTACTCCCCCTTTCTTCCGAAGGTTCAGTACAAAACTTCAGGCAGGTCTCCTGGCTCCCGGTTCATCTTTCCTGCGCCTTCCCGGGGCATAACTCCCCAGTGGCAAACTGCAGTACATCACCGGTTACAGTGGCGGGACCGCTCAGGATTTTCACCTGATTCCCTTTTAAGCAATCTGCACCTGAAGCTGTATTCCTATTTATTTTATTCTAAAAACTATTATAAGTTAATTCCCTTTTTATTACAAGTTTCTTTTATTAGTAACCTGATTTCCTCAGGATTATCCATTAAAAGTACTTTTTCCGCCAGTTCTTTTGCTTCATCGTATTTAAAGGATCTTATTATCTTTTTGGCAAAAGGTATTGAAGTAGCGCTCATAGAAAATTCGTCAAGCCCCAAACCCAAAAGAAGCGGTACTGCCAGGGGTTCTCCTGCCATTTCCCCGCACATTCCCGTCCACTTTCCTTCCCTGTGCGAGGCATCAATGACATTCTTTATAAGCCTTATTATAGCAGGATTAAAGGGTTCATAAAGATAGGCAATTTTTTCGTTCATTCGGTCTACTGCCAATGTATACTGAATAAGGTCATTGGTCCCAATACTGAAAAAGTCCACTTCCTTTGCAAGAATATCCGCACACACTGCAGCAGAAGGAATTTCTACCATTATGCCTACTTCTATATTTTCATCGAAGGCTACTTTTTCCTTTTTCAGTTCTTCCATCGCTTCTTTTAATACCCGGTTAGCTTTTCTTATCTCGTCTATACCGGAAATCATTGGATACATAATCCTGATCTTGCCATGGGCGCTTGCTCGCAAAATCGCCCTTAATTGCACTTTAAATAAATCTTTTCTATCCAAACACAGCCTGATAGCTCTGAACCCTAAAAAAGGATTTAATTCTTCGGGCATTTCAAGATAGGGTAGTTTTTTATCTCCCCCTATGTCGAGGGTCCTTATTATTACCGGCTTACCCTGCATTGCCTCAGCTACTTCTTTATAAGCTTTATATTGTTCCTCTTCCGAGGGCATGTCCTCCCTATCCATATACAAAAACTCGGTTCTATACAGGCCAATACCCTCCGCTCCATTTTCCAAAGCACCTTTAACATCTTTGGGAGTACCTATATTTGCTGATAACTCTACCCTTCTTTTTTTATCTACAGTTTCGGCACTTAAAAAGAGAATTGCCTTCATTTCCTCTTTCATTTTTAAATACTCATCTTTTTTGTCCATGTAGTTTTTTAATGTGTCGCTATCGGGATTAACTATTAAGATTCCGTTTATACCATCTACAATAACCAGTTCTCCGTCCTTTACTTTTTCACTGACTTCCTGCAACCCAACTACAGCAGGAATTTCCAGCGATCTTGCCATAATGGCGGTATGAGAGGTTCTGCCACCCATGTCGGTAGCAAAGGCTAACACTTTATTTTTATCCAGCTGAGCGGTATCGGAAGGGGTTAAGTCCTTAGCCAGAACAATCACCGTATCATTTAACTCCGATAAGCTTTTTATTGGGATGCCTAAAATATTCTTAATTATCCTTTCCCCTACGTCTCTAATATCCGCTGCCCTCTCTCTCATGTATTCATCTTCCATAGAAGAAAAAATATCTATATATCCTTCAATTACCGTTTTAACTGCAAATTCAGCGCATAATTTTTCGTTTTTTATTTTCTCTTCAATCTCTGAAAATAGAACCGGGTCCTCTAAAACCATTAAATGGGCCTCGAAGATTCTGGCCTTGTCTTCTCCTAATTTTTCCAGAGCATTTTCTTTTATCCGTTGCAGTTGTTCTTTGGATAAATTTATGGATTTATTTAATTTTAGAAGTTCTGCCTCCACTTCATCCTCATTAACCCATCTCTGTTCAACTTTTACTTCAATGTTTTTATAAATAAAAGCTTTCCCAATAGCTATACCCGGTGAAGCTGCAATACCTTTATACATATTCTCCCCCCAACTATTCTTCTTTTTTTAAAATATCTTCTACCTCTTTTACAATTCGATAAGGTTTAGTAACTATTCTAATAGGCAGGGAAAGGATGAATTTTTTTAAATCCCCTTCCAGTTCTTTTGTCATCCTGTAAGGTTTCGTCAAAATCCTCTCAATAAAGTCAAAGGCGTAGTTTTCAAGAAGTTTTTCCCTTCTTATCTCAATTTCGCTGCCGCATTCCTCGCATTTTATCCTCTTCAAAATATTTCCTGCGTAATAAACTGTATGCGGGGTTTCTTTATTGCAATGTAGGCAAAAAAGTTCAGCCTCCATTTTCGAGGTCTTTCCATCCATACCCCGGACCTCCTGATGATTATTATAAATATACTATAACTTTTAATTTAAAAAGTTGCAACAATTTCCTAATTGATTTTATGTATTGGAATACCCAGTAAATCAAAAGCACTTTCCATCGTCACTTCGCTTAGGGTCGGGTGAGCATGAACAGTATTTACCAATTCTTCCGCGGTACACTCTAATTTTATAGCAAGTACAGCCTCCGATATAAGTTCGGTTACGTTTGGGCCAATCATATGAATACCCAGTATCTCATTGTATTTTGGTTCAGAAATAATCTTTACAAAACCGGAATTTTCTCCCAAAGTCAAAGCACGTCCATTTGCAATGAAAGGAAATTTGCCTACTTTTATCTCTCCGTAAATTCTTTTAGCTTCATCTTCACTCATGCCTACACTTGCAATTTCCGGATGAGAATATACACAAAAGGGAATGGCTTTATAATCCATTTTTTCGTTTTCTCCAAGAATGTTTTTTGACGCAACAATCCCCTCATGGGAAGCCACATGAGCCAGCTGGTATTTTCCAACAATATCTCCAATGGCATATACATTTTTTATGTTTGTTTGCATTCTTTCATTCACCAATATCCCTTTTTCGCTTTTCTCAATGTGGAGTTTAACTACCGAACTAAAATCCGGCTTTCTCCCGACCGAAACAAGTATTTTTTCGACCGCATATTCCCTTATTTCTTTTTCCGACTCTACCATAACCTTTAGGCCACTACTATTTTCCTCTATTTTTGTAACTTTCGAATTTACATATATGTTAATACCGGCTCTTTGCATATGTTTTTTTATTTCTTCAGAAATCTCCCTATCAAAATTAGGAATTAACCGGTCCTGCATTTCAATTACTGTAGTTTTCACTCCAAAGGAATTAAAGATAAAAGCCATTTCCAACCCTATTACTCCTCCGCCGATTATTGCAATCGAAGAGGGTAATTCTCTTAAATTTAATATTTCTTCACTTGTCAAAACTCCTTGCGAATCGATGCCCGGAATGGGAGGTTTCAATGGCTTTGAGCCACAGGCTAAAATTATACTATCCGCAGTTATTATTTGCTCCCTATCACTAAATAAAATTTTCACTTCCTTTTCGCTTTCAAGAACCGCTTCTCCCCTATAAACATTTACACCATTAGCTTTTAAAAGATTTTCTACTCCTTTTTGCAGTGTTTTTATTACCTTTTCTTTGTATTTCATTAACATTTCCCAGTTAAGGGAAGCACTTTCAACTTCAATTCCAAAATTCCTGGCTTTTCGTATTGAAGAATAAAATTCAGCGCTATGACTGAGTACTTTGGTTGGAATACAACCTTTGTTTAAACAGGTTCCTCCCAATTCTCCCTTTTCTATCAAAGCCACTTTTTTATTTTTTTTCCTTAAATAAATGGCGGCGACGTATCCACCCGGACCGCCGCCTATAATAGCTACATCGTAATGCATTGCCATTTCTCCTCCTCATTATAAAAGCATTTCCATCGGATTCTCCAGCAATTCTTTTATCCTGTTTAAAAATTTCGCACCCAGGGCTCCATCAATTATTCTGTGGTCGCAGGAAAGGGTTAATTTCATAATAGGTTTTACCTTTAGCTCATCATTTTCATCAACTACGGCAGTTTTTACAATTTTCCCTACAGCGAGAATTGCACTTTCCGGTAGATTAATTACAGCTTTAAATTCCTCAATCCCGAACATGCCCAGGTTTGAAATGGTAAATGTTCCTCCTTGATAATCATCGGGTAAAAGTTTTCCGCTCCTCGCTTTTAAAATAAGTTCCGAGCTTTCCTTTGAAATTTCACTTAAACCTTTTTTATCGGCATTTCTTATTACAGGAACCACAAGGCCTTCTTCCAATGCAACAGCCAGTCCGATATTAATATCCTCCTTAATTATAATAAATTCATCTTCGATACTGCTGTTTAACATCGGGTATTCCTTTAATGCCCTTCCAGCAGATTTTATAAGTATATCATTTAAGGAAAGTTTCACTCCCGTTAATTTTTCAATTTTAACCGAGAGTTCTTCTCTCAATTTTATGGCATTTGTCATATCAACGGATAATGTCAAATAAAAATGAGGTGCTTCTATTTTGCTCTTTTTCATCTTATCTGCAATTATTTTTCTCGGACCTGAAAGAGGGATTCTTTTTACATTTTCCATTAAAGAAAGGTCTTCTTTTATTTTTTTCAATACATCTTCTTTTGTAATCCTCTCGCCTTCCTGCTTTTTTATATCCGATAAATCTATACCCTTTTCTTCTGCAATTTTTTTCGCTACGGGAGTTGTTTTTATTTTTTCTAAATAGCTTATTACATCCCTTTCAACGATTCTTCCTTCAGGTCCTGATGGTGTAACCTCTTTGAGGTCCACTCCATTTTCTCTTGCCACCCTCTTTGCCGCCGGAGATGCCTTTATTTTTTGAATTGCATTATCGGATTCCTTCGGTGCCTCCAGTATTTCATGCGTTTCTAAGGGAATTTCCTCTGTTTTACCGGATAATGCTTCGTTTCCCTCTTGTAAAGGATTATATTCTTCTTTTTCTTTTACTATTACCGCAATGTTTTCCCCTACTGGAACTACCTGCCCCTCTGAATAAAAAACTTTTATAAGTATCCCGCTTTCAGGAGCTTCCTCTTCTAAATTGACTTTGTCGGTTTGTATTTCAAGTAGCGGTTCTCCTTTTTCTACTCTTTCTCCTTCTTTTTTTAACCAACGGACAATGGTACCTTCGGTCATGGTTGTGCCGAGCTTGGGCATTTTAACTTCAAAGGCCATTTTTTCTTCCTCCTACCTTAAAATTTGCTTTACTCCGTTTAATATATCTTCTACCTGAGGTACAGCATGTCTTTCTAAATTAGGGTTGTACGGTATGGGTATATCTTTTCCTGCAAGCCTTTTTACAGGAGCATCCAAATAATCGAAAGCTTCGCTTTCTATAATACCAGCTGCTACCTCAGCACCCCAACCGAAGCTTTTGGGATCATCTTCAACAATTAATACCCTTCCCGTCTTTTTTACGGATTTTATAATGGTTTCCATGTCTAATGGCTTAATTGTAACGGGGTCTATGATTTCAACATCAATTCCTTCCTTTTCAAGTTCTTTAGCTGCCTCCAGAGCTTTTATTACCATTATTGATCCCGCAATAATGGTAACATCCTTGCCTTTTCTTTTTATATCTGCTTTTCCTAATGGAAGCACATAATCTCCTTCAGGTACCTCGCCTTTTATTCTATAAAGTAATTTATGTTCAAAAAATACTACCGGGTTATCATCGCGAATTGCAGCTTTTATCAAACCTTTAACATCATAGGGTGTGGAAGGCATTACCACCTTTAATCCCGGAAAATGGGCAAAAACAGCTGGAAAGCTCTGAGAATGCTGTGCAGCAGCTCCCGTACCCGAACCCATAGGTGTTCTTAATACCATAGGTACCTTTGCCTTTCCTCCAAACATGTACCTAATCTTGGCACCCTGATTTACCAGCTGCTCCATCGCAAGGGTAGTAAAATCCGAAAACATAATCTCCACTACCGGCCGCATACCGCATAGAGCAGCTCCCACACCTATTCCGGTAATTGCCGTTTCAGATATAGGAGTATCTATAACCCTTTTTTCACCAAATTCCTGAATAAGTCCTTTTGTTACCCCAAAGGCTCCCCCGTATACTCCGATATCTTCTCCAATTAAAAATACCGAATCATCCCTTAGCATTTCTTCCCTTAAACCTTCTCTAAGTGCTTCGATATAAAGTTTTTCCGCCATCTTTTACACCTCTTTACCAAAAAGTTTTACGCATATACATCCAATTCTATATCGGTAACCGATGGTTCCGGGCTTTCCATTGCAAACTTTAATGCTTCTTCTATTTCTTTTTTAACTTGGTATTCTATATTTTCTATTTCTTCGGCTGAGGCTATGTTTTCGGAAATTAATTTTTCCCTGTATCTTTTTATAGGACACTTTAACTTCCAGGATTCTATTTCTTCTTTTGTTCTGTAAAGGTTTGCATCACTTTTAGAGTGTCCCATCCATCTATAGGTTTTTGCTTCAATTAGAGTAGGCCCTTCTCCCCTTCTTGCCCTTTCTACCGCTTCCTTTACAACTTCATAAACCGCTTCCACATCATTGCCGTCAACTACTACGCCGGGTATACTATAAGCAGATGCCCTATCAGCAATATTTTCGACCGCTGTTGATTTCGCTACATGGAGAGACATACCGTAAACGTTATTTTCGCAAATATATACTACGGGAAGTTTCCACAAAGATGCCATATTTAAGGATTCATGAAATACTCCCTGGTTATTAGCGCCATCCCCAAAGAAACAAAGAGTAACTTTATTATCTCCCTTTAGCTTTGAAGCAAGTGCCGCACCCGTTGCAATTGGGATTCCTCCACCCACTATACCGTTAGCACCTAAATTTCCCGACTCGATATCGGCAATATGCATTGAACCACCCCTGCCTTTACAATAACCCGTCTCTTTTCCTAACAATTCTGCAAACATAAGAGGAAGTTTTCCGCCTTTTGCAATACAATGCCCGTGACCTCTATGTGTACTTGTAATCATATCATCTTCTCTTAGAGCAGCTATAGCTCCCACCGCCGTTGCTTCTTCACCTATCGACAGATGACATGTACCCCAAATCATATTGGCCTTGAATAGCCTATCAACTTCTTGCTCAAATAACCTAACCTCATACATTTTTCTATACATCCAAAGGCGTTTTTCTTTTGTAAGCTCCATTTTATATATCACCCCAATCATTTTTTACAACTAATTTAACAACGTTAAGATATATGCAATAAACATGCCATTAAATTAATCCTTTAATTTACTTTAAATATCGGATAACTTTTCAACAATTTATTCCACATTTTATGCCTTTTATAATTTTACATATTTAAAAATAAAAGTGGCATTAGCCACCTATTTTTATATATTTTTAAGTAAAATACCCTCTCTTATTAAAACATCAGCAAGCCACATAGCTGCAAGCCCCACAACGTGTGTACATTTATCTTTATGCGCTCCCGCTTCCTCAAATTTTTCTTTTTCATCAGGCTTGCTAAAATTATAGTACCTTCCAAAAACTTTTGTCTGAACTAACGGGCACGTTTCACCACCGAATTCCTCTTCAAAACGTTCCCTAATTTGTTTTATTAAACTTCTGTATTTAAATTTTGAACCACTAATACCGTATTCCTCAAAACTGCGACCAAAAAAATATGAAATAACCATAACGCACCCGCTAAAAGCTCCGCAGGTACCTTTAGCCTCATCGGCGATACCTCCTGAAAACCCGCTGGCGCATTTAAAAACCAGATCATCAATTTCAAAAAAATCTCTTATTGCCGCAATTACCGCTTGAGCGCATCCTCTATATTTTCCTTCGTAAAAATAACCTCTTTTATAGATCTCATCTAAAATCTTTTGTTTATTAAACTCTAAACAATCCATTTTTGTGCTCCTTTTCTGATAACATTATTATTATCATAATTATTCAGGTTTTTGACCTGCATATAACACTATTTTTACTTCTTCACCATTTAAAGAACTTTCAAAAGCATTCTCCCATTCTTCTAAAGGTAAAATTTTTGTTACTAATTTTCTTGTATTGACCTTTTTTTCTGATATTAATTTTAACGCTTTTGGCCATGAGGAAGGCTTTTGACTTCTGCTTCCTATTATCTCAAGCTCTCGGTGAACTATATAATCTGTATTGAATACCGCAAAAGGATCTTCCAATAGCCCCATTTGTACAAATTGACCTTTTTTGCGCAGTATTTCTAATCCTTGGCTAATTGCTTTTTGCGCTCCAGCGCATTCAAATACTACATCTGCACCGTAACCCTTTGATAGATCCATAACAAGAGATTCCAAATCCGTTTCCTGGGAATTAACTGCAAAATCAACCCCAAGTTTTTCTGCAAGCTCCAGCCTTCTTTTATCTTTTGAAATTCCAACAACAATTACTTTAGCACCTGCAGCTTTTGCCACCTGCGCGGTTAAAAGGCCAATTGCTCCCGGTCCAAAAACTACTACTAAATCATTTTCTTTTACTCTCGACTTTTCCATTACAGCATGAACTCCGCATGCTAAAGGTTCGGTTAATGCAGCGGAAATATAATCTACATTTTCGGGAAGAATATGAATACTTTCCTGACGTGTAATTACGTATTCAGCAAAACCTCCATTTACCTGCGTTCCAATTCCTTTTCTATTAGAACACAAATTATACTCTTTATTTAAGCAATAATTGCAGGTTTCACAGGTAGCAAGGGTCGTTTCAGTCGTTACTCTATCCCCTACTTTTACCTTATCCACCCCTTCCCCTACTTCGGCCACAATCCCTGAAACTTCATGCCCTAATACTAATGGCAAATTGGTTTTATGTATACCTTTCCAAATTAACAGATCAGTTCCACATACCCCCGCAGCCATAACCTTTATCTTTACCTGCCCTTTCCCGGGAAAAGGTTCAGGTATATCCATAAGTTTAATACTTCCAGCGTTTTGTTCGCATTTTACTATTGCTTTCATCCATTAAACCTCCAGCTAAAAATTATTTCTGCCCGTATTTATATAAGAATAATTCTTTTGCTTTTATCACTTCCGATTCCGGAAGCTCAATTGGTTTTCCAATGCATCTTGCTGCAAAGTAAACCTTTGCCGCATCTTCAAGCATTACCGCTGCCACAAGAGCATGTCTTACATCAGGTCCAACAGCCACTACGCCGTGATTTGCAAGTAAGCAAGCTCTCTTATCTCCTATTACTTCTAAAATAGCAGGACCCATCTCGTCCGTCCCAACAGGAGTATACCTTGCTACAGGCACGCTACCACCAACCTCGTTGGCAAGAGTCGTTACAACGCAGGGTATCTCTTCATTTAACGCTGCAAAGCAGCTTGCAAAGGTCGAATGAGTATGAATAACACTGTTTATGTCACTTCTGTTTTTATATATATAAAGATGAAATTTAGTATCTACTGAAGGTTTCCATTTGCCTTCCACTATATTCCCGTTAAGGTCTAATACTACAATATCTTCAGGAGTCAGCCCTTCGTATTCCATTCCACTTGGGGTAATCGCTACTAAGCCTGTCTCGGGATCCCTCCCGCTTACATTACCTCCAGTTAAAGTTACCAATCGGTATTTTATTAAATTTAGTGCGGCATCCAGCACCTGTTTTCTTAAATTTTCCAATAATAGCATATAATTTATCCTCCTTTTAATTAACTAAATACCTGCCTTTGCCCCCAAAATTTTCTTAATTCAACCTGCAACATTTTATATAAATTATACACTTCTTGGTATTTTAGATGGTTTTTATAGTCCGGATAAAATACCTTAAAATCCTTGTTTTTATCTAAGTTTTTTTCAGTAATCCCTAAGGACTTCTTGACAAGCTTGACAACTCCTAATATACCGTTTTCTTCGTTGTAATTTTTTTTAACGGGTAGATTTATCATATCGGAAAACATTTGGCAAAGTATAATACTATTTGAACCTCCGCCTGCTGCAAATATTTCTTTTATTTCATAGGGCATATGACTGTAACAATCATAAAAAGCTGATGCAAGGCTTTCATAAGCTGCTCTAAATATATTAGCTTTGGTATGTTTCGCACTCAGTCCTAATATTGCCCCGCAGGCTGATGGATCTTTAAAGGGAGCTCTTTCACCGTAAAGGTACGGATGAATCACAACACCTTCACTTCCTATAGGAATACTTGCAATGATTTTTTCAATTTCATCAAAATTTATATTTGATCCTACTAAATTTTTAATCCAATCTAAAAGTGTTGTGCCGCTTTGAGATGCAATTATCCTCAAATATTTATCGGGCATAACGTAACATAAAGTACTTCCTATCTCGTTACAAAGATCCACATCTTCCTCTTCAATTAAAACCTCATTACATAACGTGGTGCCTATTATTGTACAAGCTTGTCCCTTTTCTTCAACACCTATCCCAAAAGCCACAGCAGCAACATCAATGGCTCCTGCAATAACCGGAACACCTACAGCAATACCCGTTTGTTCGCTTGCTATTTTATTAACAAACCCTATTATTTTTTGAGACAGGCCTGGCTTAGGAAAACATTTATAAAAATCTTCTATGCCTAAAATTTGAAAATATTCTTCGCAGTATTCTCTTTTCTTTATGTCAAAAGCGGCCGTAGAAGCATCCGTATAGTCAGTGGAAATCTCACCGGTTAAATTATAATTTATCCAATCCTTGCAGTGAATAATGTATTGGACTTTATCAATATTTTCCGATGAGTTTTCTAAAAACCACTTTAAGATAACGGTAGGAGCCCCTGCAAAAAGAGGAACGATATTGTTTTTAGAACAAATTTCTTTTACTTCCTCTCCCTGTTTTAAAACTATATCTTTTGCCCGGGTATCGTTCCACAGTACCGCATTGTATACGGGTTTTTTATCTTTTCCCAAAGGCCAAAAGCCATCCCCCTGTCCCGTTACCCCGATACCTATTATTTTATTTTTTACACCCTCATTTCTTTCTAATAAAGCTTTTATTACTTTAACTACCACATTCCATGTTTCATCCATGTTCATTTCAACTTCTCCGTTTTTCCCTAATAATACATTACAATTGGTAGACTCTACATCTATCATTCTTTCATAAATATCAAATAATCCTGCTTTTATCTTAGTCGTCCCAGCATCTATTCCTAATATATAATTTTTTGTCATAATTCCACCCATTTATTTAAATAGATTTTATTTGTAAGCTTTCTCTAAAGCCTGTTCGAAATCCTCAATAATATCCTCTATTTCCTCAACTCCTACTGAAACCCTTATCATGTTGTCGGGTATTCCCATTTTTAACCTTTCTTCTTTGGCAATTTTCCCGTGAGTCATAGTAGCCGGATGCTGTACGAGAGTATCTAAATCCCCCAAGCTCACAGCATAATGAGCCATTTTCAAATTGTTTATCACCCTTTGAGCATCCTTCAATCCGCCTTTTACAGTAAAGCTAACCATCCCACCAAAACCGTTTTTAAAAAGCTTTTTTGCAAGTTCATGCTGGGGATGTTCTTCCAATCCGGGATATATAACATTCTCCACATAAGGATTTCCTTTTAGCCACCTTGCAAACTTATCTGCATTTTCACAGTGCTGCCGCATCCTCAAATGAAGTGTTTTCACTCCCCTTAGTCCGAGCCAGCAGGCAAATGGGCTGGGTACAGGACCAAATTCCTGATAAATCCCACTTCTAATGTTTTCAATGTAATCTTTGTCTCCGAGGATAATTCCTCCGAGATGATCTCCATGGCCGTTTATATACTTTGTCGTGCTGTGAACAATTATATCCACACCAATTTCATATGGTTTAAAAAGGTAAGGAGTTGTAAAGGTATTGTCTACAATTACCCTTAATCCATTTCTTTTTGCAAAATCCACTGCTGTTGGTATATCAGGCACTTCGAGAGTGGGATTTAATATGCTTTCGATATAAATAAGCTTTGTATTAGGTTTTTTTGCCTTAAAAAGTTCTTCTTCACTTAAAGAATCTACAAAAGTGATTTCTATTTTTAACTCTTTAAAAATTTTTGTAAAAAGGGCATGCGTCCCACCATAAATGGTTTTTACCGAAATGATATGGTCCCCGGGGTGGACAAAGCTCAAAATAGCGAGGGTAATTGCTGCCATCCCCGAACTGGTTGCAAGTGCAGCAGGGGTATTTTCAAGAGCAGCAATTTTTTCTTGAAAACTATTTTGAGTGGGATTCCTGGATCTTCCGTAAGTAAATATTCCTTCTTTGTTACCGGATAAGTACCTTTCCATCTTTTCAGGTGTAAACACAAAGGTACTTGTCAAAAACATAGGAGAATTCAAAGCACCTGTATCTTTATCCGGTTGCTGACCTGCATGAACAGCCTTTGTACCAAACCTCGCTCTTTTTATTTCCATTTAAAATATTCCTCCTTATATATGTTTAAATATGGAATTTAGGATATTTTTACAATTATCTTTATGTGATTGCTACTATTTGTTACTATTTCTTCAAAACCTTTTTCAACAATTTCTTCCAAAACTATTTCGGAGGTAATAATGTCTTCGCAGGGAACAAAACCTTGCTTTATATATTCCAAAGCCTCTTTCATTTCATCTACATAAGCCTGAGAAGTCATTATAATTTTTTCGCCTTCTTGAAGGAGATTAATATCTATAACGGGTTTTTTCTCAAAAACCCCCATGACCATTATAATTCCCGTATTTTTTGCCGCTTTTATAGACAAATCCAAAGTGGTTTCCGTTCCAACACATTCAAAAACCACATCAGCCATTTTGTTTTTTGACCATTCCTTTACAAATGGTAAAACATCTATTTCTCCTGTACTTACAAATTCAGCCCCCATTTTTTTAATTAAATTTTCCTTTTTGCTGCTTCTTCCTATAACCAATATTTTTTCTGCCCCTTTAGCTTTTGCGGCTATCAAGCAGCTTATAGCGATCATACCCGTGCCAATTATAGCAATTCTTTTTCCCTTCAAATCTCCTATTAGCTTTGCAGCATGAATACCGCAAGCCAAAGGCTCTGCCAAAACCGCATCCTTTAGAGAAACTTCATCGGGTATTCTTATAAGCTGGTATGAAGGAACAACAATGTACTCGGCAAAAGCACCATCATCGCTTACTCCATTAAATCCCAATTTTTCGCAAATATTGTATTTCCCCATTTTACAGTAATCGCACTGGCCACATATCAAGCTTCCAGATGCTGAAACCCTTTCGCCAACCTTCCAACCTTCAACTCCTGATCCTATTTCGACAATCTCCCCGGTAAACTCATGACCCATTATTAAGGGAGCCATTCTTCCCGTCAGTCGATGAGGTTTTTGAGCAGGAATAAAATTGGGCCCTAAATATTCATGTTTATCCGTTCCGCATATTCCAGCATATGCCACTTTAATTTTTACCATACCATCTTTAATATTCGGTTCAGGAACATCCATTACCCTTATATCTTTATGCCCATACCAAACTGCTGCTTTCATTTTTACACCACCCTTAGCTGAATATATTTTTTAGCAGTGTTTTAATTATCTGACTCGGAGGTTTATTTTCGTTAAAATCAAAAATATTCTCTTTATAAAGTTTTTCTGCAATCCTTATGGTTTTATCTATAAAATCTACGGAAACCTCACATGCCGAATAAGGGTCATCGCGGTAGGGATATAAATCCAAAGAATACCATCCTTTATACCCCATCTTTTCAAGCCAGTAAAAAAATTCTATATACTGGGGGATATGTACCGTACCTAAAGGCATATCATCATCTGTAACAGAATAGTTATCATTAAGATGTATATGAAATAATTTGCCATACTCCATAAGTATGGAAGCTATTTCTGCAGGATTTTCTCCGCAATTAAAAGCATGTCCCACATCAAGAGTAACTCCTACATTTTCGCAGCCCGTCAATAAAGATAGAGCTAATGCTTTTCCGCCCGAATTAACAAGGCAATTCATTTTGGGTTCACTTTTTTTATACTCAAGGGATAATTTAATATTTTTATTGTGTTGAGCGCATTCTTTGAGCCCATATACCAGATATGAAAATGCCGTATTATATTTGCATTGAAAAACATAATCAAAACCATCCTGACCGAGCCAAAGATTCACCACTTCTACCCCAATTTTTTCTGCCAAATCCATAGCACGCTTTGTAAGTTGAATAGATTTTTGCCTTCTATCATAATTTTGTGAGGAAAAGGATCCATTTTTCCATTCTTTATCACAGACAAGTTCAACACCAAGCGCACTTATTGCAAGTTTTTTTTTGTTCAAATAATCCAATACTTCCCTTGCATTTTCTTCATTTATATCCTGCGGAAAGGTCAACTCTACCGCGCTTATTTCTGATAAATTAGAAATAATCTCGATTCTTTCATAGAAATTTAAATACTGTTTATACCCTTCAGAAACGTAACGGTCAGTACCCTTCCCAAAAGACCATATACCTACACTAAGCTTTCGTTTTTGCATGCTTTCCCCTCGCTTTTCATTCTCCTAAATAGGCTTTCAATAAATTCTCATCGGATAAAAGCTCTTTACTTGTACCAGATTTTTCAATTACACCAGTTGACATAATATAGCCCCTGTCGGCTATAGAAAGAGCTTTATATGCATTCTGTTCTACGATAAGTATTGAAGTGCCTTTCTTTCTTATTTCTTTTAAAATCTCAAATATTTGATTTACTATTATGGGTGCAAGTCCCAAGGAAGGTTCATCCAGAAGTAAAAGTTTTGGATGTCCCATTAATCCCCTACTTATCGCAAGCATCTGCTGCTCTCCACCACTTAAAAGCCCTCCGTATTGATTTTCCCTTTCCTTTAGCCTTGGAAAAAGAGTATAAACCCATTCTAAATCTTCTTTTACTCTTTTTTTGTCATTATTCAAAAAAGCACCTACCATCAAATTTTCATATACAGTAAGTTTAGGAAAAATTTGTCTGCCTTCTGGTACATGTATTATACCTATTTTTACTGATTGATATGGGACAGATGGTATTTTCTTATTATAAAAAAGTACTTCTCCAGAAACAGGTTTCATTACTGAGGAAATTATTTTTAAAAGAGTCGTTTTGCCTGCGCCATTGGCACCCAATACAGCAACTACTTCACCTTCATTTACTTCTAAACTAACACCTCGTAATGCTTTAATTCCCCCGTAAGCAGCATTTACATTTTTTACTTTTAGCACGATTTATTTTCACCTCCGAGGTAAGCTTCAATTACCTGCTTGTCTTTTTGTATTTCTTTTGGCGCACCTTTTGCAATGGTCTTTCCAAAATTTAATACAGTAATTTCATCGCATATAGACATTACCACATCCATGTGATGTTCAATCATTAAAATTGTTAAATCAAATTCTTTATAAACATGTTTAATAAACCCAACCAATTCTTTTGACTCTTCTTTATTCATTCCTGCGGCAGGTTCATCTAATAAAAGTAGCTGTGGCTTTAATGCTAGAGCTCTTGCTATTTCAAGTTTTCTTTGGTGACCGTAAGGTAAATTCCCGGCTTTTTCCATCAATCTATCGCCAAGCCCAACTATTTTTAGCAGTTCAAGGCAAGTATCTTTCGCATGTTTTTCTTTTATTTTGTAATTCCCCATATGAGTAATTGCAGTAACCAAATTGTAATTTGCTTCCTTATGAGCTGCTATTAATACATTTTCTAAAACGCTCAATTGTGAAAAAAGCCTTATATTTTGGAAAGTTCTTCCTATGCCTAAATTTGCAATTTCATAGGGTTTTTTCCCCGTAATATCTTCATTATTAAAAATAATACTACCAGAATCAGGTTTATAAATACCGGTAATAAGATTGAAAACTGTTGTTTTACCAGCTCCGTTAGGACCTATAAGGCCGTGTATTGAGCCTTTTTTAATATCTATATTAAAATTATCGATGGCACAAACTCCGCCAAATCTTTTTACAAGGGAATTAATTTTTAATATATGGCTCATTGTGCCATCACTTCCTTTCGTTTACGCATTATGAAGTTTTTTATTCTCTTAATAGATTCAATAGATAATTCTTTATACCCCATTAAACCATTAGGCCTTAAAATTATAATCAGTACTACAGAGATCCCATATAAAAGCATTCTGTAATTCGATACAGCGCGTAAAAGCTCCGGAAGTAAAGTTAATACCGTAGTTGCAATAATTGAGCCGGTAATACTACCTAAACCTCCAATAACAACCGTAATAGTAAGCTCTGCAGATTTATCAAGGTTGAACATCCCAGGCGTTATAAACATGTAGTAGTGTGCAAACAACGCACCAGCAAGTCCTGCAAAAACTGCGCTTACCGTAAATGAAAGTAGTTTAAAATAAGTAATATTAATACCTACAGCTTCAGCAGCTAATTCTTGTTCACGTATCGCCATAATATTTCTACCGTACCTCGAAGTAAGCAAGTTTCTTGTAATAATAATACATATTATGACAGCAATAACAACAACAGTTAAGTTCGTTTTTTGTGGGATCCCTGCATACCCCCTTGCACCACCCGTAATCGGATCTAAAAATTCTATAATAACCCTCATGCATTCTCCAAATCCTAAAGTCGTAATTAAAAAGTAATCTCCTTTTAAACCTAAGGTAAGTCTTCCCAAAGCAATACTTATCAAAGCTGCAACTAACATACCACCAAATATCGAAATAATAAATGGCGTATGGTATTTTGTTGTTAGGATTGCAGATGTATAAGCTCCTACTGCCATAAATCCTGCGTTTCCAAAAGAAAAAAGTCTAGTAAATCCAGTTAAAACAGAGACGCCCAATACAGCGATTATATTTATGCAAACCAAAATAATTATTCCTTCTAAATAGCTTGACATTTAAACACCTACCTTTTTAAGCTTTATCCTGTACTTCTATGCCAAAAAGCCCTGTTGGTTTAAATAAAAGTATTGCAATTAAAAGTCCAAATGTAAATAAATCTCTCAGTCCAGAAATAACAAAACCCGATATAAAAACTTCCATAATACCAATAATTAATGCACCAATGATAGCTCCTCTAACACTCCCAAGTCCTCCAAAAACCGAAGCTATAAAGGCTTTTAAAGAGACATTTCCCATTTGCGGATATACGGTATACTTTAGCCCTAAAAGAACACCCGCTGCACCGGCTAAGGAGCCGGATAAAAAGAACACGAGAGCTATATAGTAATCTATGTTTATACCCATTAAAGATGCCGTGTTTAAATTTGTAGATGCAGCCCTGACAGCGAGTCCGAATTTGGTTTTATTTATCAAAAACTCCAACAAAATTACAGCAAAAAGTACAATGCATAAAGAAATTAAATCCAATACTCCTAGTTTTACATGGCCTATAGCTATAGATTTTACTGGTATTACAGGAGGAAAAGTTCTAAATTTAGGACCTATAAAAACTATTACCATGTTTTGAAAAGTAACCGAAAGCCCCATCGCAGCAATCATTAAAAACATGGTCGGAGCTTTGTTCTTGCGAATTTGTCTATAAGCTAACCGCTCATTCAATATACTAATAAGACCAGCCCCTAATATAGCTGCAATGCTTGATAAGTAAAAAGGTAGTTTTGCAGAGGCAACACATAAAAAACCAATATATGCACCGAGCATTGCCACATCGCCATGGGCCCAGTTAGAAAAACCAAGCAAGCTGTAAATTAATGCGTAGCCCGTTGCCATTAAAGCGTATATACCGCCAATAGAAATTCCATTTACCAATTGCTGTAAAAACATTTTACATCACCTTTTTCTGCATAATGGCTTTTTTATTCGCGAGGGAAAGCCTATTGCTTCCCCTCGCTTTTTTTCTTTTGAGTTATGGAGCAAAATCTCCCACATATTCAAATTGACCATTGGAAACCTTATAAATACTACATGCTTTTTCAGGATTGTGAGTTTTTGGATCAACATTTATTTTGCCCATTAAACCTTCGAAATTAGTTGTATTTTCAAGAGCATCTCTTAGAGCTACCGGGTCCACTTTCCCTGCTCTTTCCAGTGCATCTTTTATCCAATAAAGCCCATCTCTCCCGAATAAAGCTTCAGTTTCTGGATTAATGTTGTATTCCTTTATGTAGCTTTCAGCAAAAGGCTTTGTTACAGGATTTGCGAAAGAGGGCTGCGATGTATAATAGCATCCTTCCAATGCAGGTCCAGCCATTGTTAATAGTTCTTTTGAGTCCCATCCATCTCCGCCAAGGAAAATTGATTTTATTCCGAGTTCCCTTGCTTGGTTTGCTATTAATGCTACATCTTTATATATCCACGGTATTAATATTACATCTGGATTTAATGGGGCAATTTTGCTTAATTGAGCCCTAAAATCGTTATCACCCGAATGAGCATCAACTTTTATAAGTACTTTACCTCCATCCTGTTCAAATTGTTTTATGAAGAACTCAGTCAAACCTGTAGAGTAGTCGGAACCAATATCCGTTATTACTGCAGCAGTATTTGCTTTTAGTTCATTTAGCGCAAAACTTGCAAGTACTTTCCCTTGAAATGGATCTATAAAGCCTATTCTAAAAGAGTAAGGACGAAGATTTCCATTTTCATCTACAGTTACCTTAGGATTTGAAGCAGCAGTAGCTATAAGTGGAATCTTTTTTGCGTCTGCAATTGGAGCCATTGCAATATTGCAGCTGGAAAAGTTTGTGCCTACAACAGCGATTACTTTTTCTTCATCAATAAGTCTCTTTAAGGCATTAACAGAATCTACAGGATTGCCCTTCCCATCCATTCCTACAATCTCAACTTTTTTACCTAATATTCCACCTTTTTCATTTATTTCTTTTGCTGCCAATTTCATACCATTTAAACCTGCTTGTCCCCATACAGCCGTATCGCCTGATAATGCACCTACATAACCTATTTTTATAACTTCTTCTTTTGCTTGTTTTGAACCACATCCTGAAAAAATCCCCATTAAAAAAATCAAAACTGTTGCAAACGCAAGAACTTTAATCCATTTTAAATTTTTAATCATTGTTATTTTTGTCCTCCTTTTTTGATAATTTTAGATATTAAAAAATTATTGTACACCTCCTTTTGCTTCTATCTCTAAAATTTTCTCGGCAGTAATTTTATCAGTAATAAGAACCTTTGGAATTTTGGCCTTTAATGCCCCTAAAATAGCTTTAGATTTGTTTATTCCCCCTGCGATACAAATAACTGTCCTTATTTTTTTAAGGTCTTCAAGTTCTATACCTACGATTAAATCGTCAAGATCTTCATTGCAAGGGGTCCCATCCAGTTTAAAAAAGCGCATACATACATCTCCTACCGCATTTCTTTTTAATAGTTCCGAATGCCAGTTGCTTGAAAGGTGTCCTTTTTTAAATAGCAAAGATTCTTTATCCATGGTACCAATACCTACCAAGGCAATGGTAGCTTTTTTACTCAATTCCAAAACATCTTTTATATTTTTATCTAATAATAATCCTTTTTTTACTTCAGGATTTGCTACAACTGCAGGGCAATAAAATAATATAGGAGAACTGTTAAAAACCTGACTTAACCTTTTTGCAAGTTCCACCGCTTCAATATTTTCTTGCCCATTATTTATTCCTCCGACTAATTGCACTATTTTTGTCCCTTCTACTCCAAAGGGTTGTAATTGTTTTACCATTTCATAAAGAGTTTGCCCCCACGAAATCCCGATTATATCCGCAGGAGTAACTATTCTCTTTAAATAATCACATGCTGCTTGTCCAAGTAAAGATAACAAATTATCCTGATCTTCTTGTCCTACATTAACTATAATTGCCTCTTTTAATCCAAATTTTCTTTCAAATTCAAGCTCAAGACTGTTACAGGATACTATTGGTTGTTTAATACTAATCTGTACTATCCCCATGTTTTTTGCTTCATTTAAAATCCTAAATACCTTTGAAGGAGACATATTAAGTTGTTCTGCAATTTCTTTTTGTGTTTTTCCTTCTATGTAGTATAAAGTTGCAATTTTTGATAATAAACGTTCCATATCATTCCATATCATGATGACCGCCTCTTTTTAAAAAAATTGTTATTATAAATCTAATATGAAAAAATTTTCATTGATGAAATTTTTTACATAATATTTTATTCTATATATTTTTTTATTTTCCTTCTTTTCACAAAAAAATTTTTTATAAAAAAATACCCCATTGAGGGGTATATAAATTAAAAAATATATAAACTACTATTTAAAAATTTTTTCCTGCAGTCTTCTCAAATTAAGTATTGTCGAGCTCTCATCAAGCTCCACATCATCATATGTTATAACACTTCCCTTTTTTACATCTTTTTTTAATACCGTGTTTTTATTTACAAGACCTATGGGCAGAGCCTTTTCCTTTTTCGCATTTTCATAGGTGTCAATAAGGCCGTAAATAGTATAGCCTCCTATCCCATCCAATCTTTCACCTTTTTTCAAATCTTTTTTAGCAACCGTTATCGTTTCGGAAAGTGGTTTTCCCCTTGGGGCTATGGTAGGTTCTTTATAAAAATAAGCCCTGGCTATGGAAATAGGAGTTTCCAAACTGGTAAGGTGATAAGGCCTGTAAAAAACGTAATTTGGCCCTTTACCCATAGAAAGATATTCCAATTCTTCCTTAATTATCTTGGACCCGGTAGAAACTACTACAAATACGCCGGGGGCTATGCCTTTTACAAATTCTACTACACCGGTTTTTTCAAGAATACCCCCCTGTTCCTTCAATGAAAATATATCGGGTAAGTCTTCCACTTTGCCTTCCGGCCCAATTAACCCTCTTTTTGTAGGCAGAAGACCGGTGGCATTAGAAACCGCGGTTAATTCCACCATTGTCTTTGTACCATCCACAAATGAAGTGAGCATTTTAGGATTCATGTTAAATTTTTCAGCTTTTTTGATTATATCCATATCCCCGGGAGTCGCATCGCGATTTAAAGGATTATTTTTTCCTTTTCCTGCAGCTATTATTTCAAAACCCATTGCATCGGCAAAATCAAAAAGCTCTTTTATGGCGCCCGGCTCATCTCCCGCAGATACCGTATATACCACATCAGCTCTATCCGCCATTTTTTTTAAAATTGCTCCTACCGTTGCATCCGTTTCCACATTCAACATAACCACATGTTTCCCGTTATTTATTGAGTTAAAGGCGATATTGGCACCTGCTTCCGTTACCCCCGTCGCATCAACTACCACATCTATGGAATTAGAACCTGTTATATGGGTGTAATCATCGGTGATGGCAAAATAACCGCGATTTACTATAGCATCCAATTCCTTTTCATTAGAAGCAACTCTTATATCTTCTTCTTTCACACCGGCTAAAGTATAAGCTAACCTTGCTTCGTTTAAATCGTGATCACATACACAGGAAGCCACCATGCCTTTTAAAAAACAAAGCTGGGAGACAAGTCCTCTCCCCATTTGCCCTGCTCCCACTATACCTACTCTAATCTTTTTCCCCTCTTCCTCCAATTTCAAAAGCTTCTGCTTTAAATTCAGCATTGAACTCTCCTTCCTTTATTCGCCTTCTACACGTATTTTATCTCCCAGAAAAATGTTCGGTAAAAATTTATCCTCTAAGTGGATGTATCCCGGAAGTTCCGGTGTACTGCTGCCATCAAACTTGAAAACGCAGTGACCGATTTTTCTGATATTATTGTTTGCCTGTTCGCCCACCGCGGTTACTTTATAGGGTACTTCTTTGAAATATATTGTATCACCTGCGGAAATATCTTTCTTCAGTTCAGATTTCGTATGGGTAATTGAAATTTCTTTTAGTTCTAAAGGACAATCTTCATCAAAAATTATTAATACCTTCTGTTTAAGATATTCCACTACCAGTTCACCTATCCTGTTGACCATTACTTCATACTTGACCATATAAAACCTCCTCATTTATATAGTTTTTTACCCTTTCCACTTCCTTTTGTTAATTTTATTATAAAAAGCCATTTTTATACAGTCAATTTTACAAAATTTATTACTTTCATTAAAACAAAAAGCCCTCTTAAAGGGCAAAAAAAGTTTATTTGATAATTAACATTTTTTAAGATTTTACTATACTTTCATTATAAATGACACCTTTTTCCCTTAAGCCCTTCAGTATTTCTTCAAAAACCCGGTCATTCATTCCTAAATACTCGGGAGGACATACACCTTTTTTATCGTATAATCCCTTTGCAAGTATTCTTACAACAACAGAGCAAGTATAACCAGTAGTTCTTGCCATAGAAGTGACCTTCATCTCATCATCAAAGTAATCCACCAGGTCATATATGTAAGATATCATTTCCCCATTTTTCTTACCTTTCACGGTAACCCTCATAATTGTAAAATCTTTTTCTCCATCCTTCAACTTCCACATCGGAAACAGCAATTTAGCCGTCAATTCTATTGGTTTTACTTTTACTCCATTTACTTCAACTGGCTCATTCCCAAAAAAGCCTGTTTCTCTTAACATTTTCATTTTTTCTGCATGGCCGGGGTACCTCAAAGTTTTTTCTTTCATGTTGGGAATATTCAAGGTGTATAAAAGTGAACGCAGACCGTCAGTATTAAAAGCTTCTAAGGTTCCAATCGGAGGAAAATCTACAAGCTCTATTTCCGAAAGAGCAGGCTTTTCGACTATTTCTCCATTAACTTTCATTCTTGCCGGCCTCATATATTCATCTATGGTATCCAAAGGAGAAAAAACCAGTTTGTATTCATAGGGCCAGTACCTTGACTGGGGTAATCCGCCCACCAGTATTTCGCAATATTGAGTTTCATCCAGCATTTTTGCCGCATGGCCAATTAATATATTGCTCATACCCGGGGCTACACCGCAATCAATGACAGCGGTGACATTATTCTCCTTTGCAAGATCATCCAGGACAATGCAATCTTCAGGGGCAAAGGAAATATCCACTATATTCTTTTTAGCTTCTATAACCTGTTTTAACATTTTAAAACCTAAAAAACCCGGTACCGCACCAACCACCAGATCAAAATCTTTTACCGCTTCTTTAATTGCATTTTCTTTTGAAAAGTCAATTTGAAGCGTTCCTACCTCAGCCAATTCTTTAATTCTTTTAAGAGCTTCTTCATTTTTATCCGCTACAGTTACGTCAAAATCCACAGATAGATCTCTTGCTATTAAACTTCCTACAAGTCCGGCTCCCAGCACTATTATTTTCATTAAAATTCCTCCTTTTTTGATAATTCCTCTTAATTATTATTATAAAAATATTTGGTTTATTAACAACAATATTTTATCAAATTTTCATGATGAAGTTATAAAAAGTAAAAAATGATACATATTAAAAAAAGAAAAATTTTTTCATAGGAGGCAGAAATAATGGATAAGAACAAAAACAAAAAGGAAGCCCAGCGAGAGAAAGTAAAGGAAGAAATTGGTGAAGAATTTGCTGTAAGAAAAGAAGATTTAAACCGTGTAAGAGGAGCGCAAAATTTCGTAGATCCAGAGCGCGGGCCAGAAAACAAAAAGAAAAAGAAATAATTAAAGCAGGGTAATACCCTGCTTTTATTTTTTCGGTACTTTTTCCCAGTCCTCTAAAAATTTTTTTATCCCCAGATCGGTCATGGGATGTTTTACCATTTGTTCTAATACCTTGTAAGGTATAGTAGCGATGTCAGCTCCTGCTTTTGCAGCATTTACCACATCCATTGGTGTCCTTATACTCGCCGCTATTATTTCCGTTTTTATATCGTGGAGGCTAAAAATATCCGCTATATCAGTAATAAGGGCAATACCGTCCTGGGAAATATCGGTAAATCTTCCTACGAAGGGACTTACATAAGTTGCACCTGCTCTTGCAGCAAGAAGCGCTTGATTTGGGGAGAATATCAATGTAACATTAGTTTTTACGTTTTTTTTGCTTAATTCTTTCACCGCTTTTAAGCCTTCCCAGGTCATGGGAATTTTAATAACAATATTCGGATGCCACGAGGATATTTCTAAGGCTTCTTTTACCATTCCTTCGGCATCAAGGCTAATTACTTCCGCGCTTATCGGACCATCAATTAGGCTTGTTATTTCCAAAATCGTTTCTTTGAAATCCCTTCCTTCTTTTGCGATAAGGGTAGGATTTGTAGTAACTCCGCAAATAACACCCAGCGAAACCGCTTCTTTTATTTCATTAATATTAGCCGTATCCAGGAAAAATTTCATTATACCACCTCTTTTTATAATTTATTAATCTAAAAAATCATTTTAAAAAAGAACTATCCTTTTATTCCCAATAACTTCTTTGCTTCGCACACAATCCTTTCAGCCGTTAATCCGTATTTTTTAAGCAACTCTTCGGGTTTTCCCGATTCCCCAAAGGTATCCTCAATTCCGATCCTCTTTACTAATACAGGTTTTTCTTCCGAAAGTACTTCCGTTACTGCACTGCCCAATCCACCGTAGATAGTATGCTCTTCTACGGTAATTACAGCTTTGCAGTCAGCAGCTTTAAGTAGTAAATCCTTATCAATAGGTTTAATTGTGGAAATATTTACAACCATAGCATGAATATTTTCCTTTTTAAGTTCATCATAGGCTTTTAGGGCTTCCGCTACCATTACTCCCGTTGCAATTATTGCCACATCCTTGCCTTCCCTTAGCACTACTCCTTTTCCCAGCTGAAATTCATAGCTTTCATCAAATATCACATCGATGGGATGCCTTCCAAGCCTGATATAAACTGGACCATTGTGCATAGCTGCAGCATAAATGGCTTTTTTTGTTTCAACCGCATCGGCAGGATTAATTACAACCATATTAGGTAAAGTTCTCATTAACGCAATATCTTCGATGGACTGGTGAGTTGCGCCATCCTCTCCTACCGTAAGCCCCGCATGGGAAGCGGCAATTTTTACGTTCAATTTGGGATAACAAATAGAGTTTCTTATCTGTTCAAAAGCCCTTCCCGTAGCAAAAACTGCAAAAGTACTGGCAAAGGGAATCTTACCACAGGTAGCAAGTCCTGCCGCTACTCCCATTAAATTTTGCTCTGCAATACCAATATTAAAAAACCTTTCGGGGAATTTTTTTGCAAATACGCTGGTTTTAGTAGATTTGGACAAATCCGCATCCAAAACTACAATTTCCTTTATTTTTTCCCCAATTTCGGCTAAGGCTTCTCCATAGGCTTCCCTTGTAGCAATTTTTGGCATTTTTTATACCTCCAACAAAATATTTTAGCACGAAAATAATATAAAAAAAGAAAAACAAGTCAGCAACTTAAAGGTACGGTAAAAGAAATTAGCCTGAGATTATTAAATAAGATTGTTTAAAGCTTCTTTTGCCTGCTCCTTGGATGGAGCCTTACCGTGCCAATCCACCTGATTTTCCATAAAAGATACACCTTTACCCTTTATAGTTTCCGCAATGATAGCCGTGGGTTTTTCTTTAAAATTTTTTGCTTTTTCCACCGCATCGATTATTTGATAAAAGTCATGACCATTTATATTAATTACATTCCAGTTAAAAGCTTTAAACTTTTCGCTGACGTCTTCGGGACTCATAACCTCTTTTACCGGGCCATCGATTTGTAGATGATTATGGTCCAAAAAAATCGTTAAATTGTCTAATTTATAATGAGCGGCAGCCATAGCAGCTTCCCATACCTGGCCTTCCTGCAGTTCTCCATCGCCGAGTATCGCATAGACCCTGTAATCTTTTTTATCCAGTTTTCCAGCAAGAGCCATACCTACCGCTGCGGAAATACCCTGCCCTAAGGATCCCGTTGTCATATCAATCCCGGGAGTCTTCTTCATATCCGGGTGCCCCTGGAGCTTGGAATCTATTTTTCTTAAAGTTTTTAGCTCATCTACCGGGAAAAACCCCTTTTCTGCAAGAACCGCATAAATCGCAGGCGCAGCATGTCCCTTTGATAGGACAAATCTATCCCTGTCTTCCCATCCCGGGTTTTGGGGATCTACTTTCATAACGTGAAAATATAAAGCTACTAATATATCCGCACATGAAAGAGAACCGCCCGGATGTCCTGAACCAGCTTCGGCAATCATTTCAATGATATTTTTTCTGACCCTTTTTGAGATATTGCATAACTCTTCTATTTTTTCGTTGTTAAGCATTTAATTCACTCCTAACCATTGGTCTTAGAATTTTAAACTTTCAATTACTTACACTAATATACTATATTTTTCTTTTATATGCAATTTATTCAAAGAAAAAAGGGCAACGCAAGGTTGCCCCTAAGTATTAACCGAATATCTTCATAATCTGCAGTAATATCCAAGTAAGCGGGTTGGCTCCGTCACAGATGCTGGAAATCATCGAAGCTCCTTCCGGGAATTTGAAGGAAGCATCTATTGCAGCCTGGGTATGCAATGGTGATACATTGGTTGCAATCAATAAGCCTACTGCTATAACAATAGCGCCAATTATTACTGATCTGAAAACATTACCTCTGCAAATAGGAGCCACCATGGCTACCATGAAGGGTATTGTAGCAAGATCGCCAAAGGGTAATACCCTGTTGCCGGGAATAATTACTGCAAGTAAAATAGTAATTGGTACAAGAATTAAAGCTGTTGCAATCGCGGCAGGGTGACCTATGGATACTGCAGAATCAAGACCGATATAAAATTCTTTTCCAGCAAAACGCTTCTGCATAAAATTTTTCGCTGCTTCCGATACGGGTATTAAGCCTTCCATCAAGATCTTTACCATACGGGGCATTAAAAACATTACACCGGCCATAGACATACCGAGGTTTAAAGTGGCTTTAGCATCGTATTTGGCAAGTAACCCTAAAATAATACCTAATATAAGACCCATTATTACCGGTTCACCAAAAACCCCGAATTTTTTGCTAATCTCATCCGGATTTGCTTCAATTTTATTTATTCCGGGGATTTTATCCATTAATTTGTTCAAAGGAATAGCTATCGGGACATAGGCTGCTGAAAATCCGTGTGGCAACGATATGCCGGGAATTCCGTAGAATTCCTGGATCATCGGTGCAGTCCAATCTCCCAGTTTTAAAACTATGGCAGCATTTATAGCAGCAGCTACCATACCAAGGGTTAAGCTTTTTGTTGCAGCAGCAACCAGAGCACCGGTGAAAGCAAAATGCCAGAAGTTCCAGAGGTCTACGTTTACTGTTTTCGTTAAACCAAATGCCAGCATTAGGATGTTTACGGCAAGACCTATGGGTATTACAAAAGCACCCACCTGAGACGCGAAAGCAATTGCGGCAGCTGCTGGCCATCCTACATCAATCACGTTCAATTTAATTCCCATGTTTTCTACCATTGCTTTTGCTGCAGGCCCTAAGTTGTTAACGAGTAGACCTATTACCAGATTAATTCCTATAAAGCCTATACCTATGGTTACACCGGCGCGGAAGGCTTTACCGGGTTTTTCTCCCAGGATAACAGCAAGGATAAAAATTATAATGGGAAGCATTACCACCGCACCGAGGTCAAGAATAAATTTAATAATACTCATATACTCTCCTCCTTATTTTTTTAAAGCTTCCACCACCTGTTTTAATACCGCCTCTTCACCAATCCCCGTGATAAGGGAAAGGCCGTTGATCACAGGAACATTGAATTTATCTTTTACAATAGTAGTGCTAACAATGACATCTGCTCCATCCGCATAACTTTTTAACTCGGTAACTTTACACTGAACAATATCTACCTTTAATCCTTCCTTTTTGCAAGCCTCAGCAATTTTGTCTGCAACAACCGTTGATGTCGCAATTCCTGTGCCGCATGCGACAACTATCCTTTTTGTGTCCAAATTTTTCACCTCCCTTCTAATTACGCACTTTCACTTTTTACAAAGCATTTTGAAATTATTCCTATAACTTTCTCTTCACTATCACTATTAGCAATTTCAGCTAATAAGTTTTCATCCTGAAAAATTTCTACCAGATCTCTTAACGTATTTATCTGCAATTGAGGCTCCTTTAGTGCCAGCATAAATATCAATTTTACATCTACATTTTCCTCGGGATTTCCCATTACGTTAAATAATACAGGATTTTTTAATACACCTATCGCAATGGCCGATTTATTTACGTATTTTATATCGGTATGAGGAATAGCCACACCCACTCCTTTTGTAGGAAGTCCTGTGGGGAAAACCTTTTCCCTCTCTATCACTGCATTTTTATATTCATTATTTACGTATCCATAATCTTCTAATCTGGTAGCCATCTGACTTATAGCTTCCAATTTATCCTTTACATCAAGCCCAATAATAATAAGATTCTTTTCCAGCGTAATTTTCCCGTCCATTTTAATGCCTCCTAAAAAGTTTTGTGACCCGGTTAATTGTTCAGTGTTGTTAATATTTATTTGCAAACCGCATGCCATCGATGACATCTTTTGTTTAAATAATTAAAGACTCAAAAAATACATTTTTTATTGTTTCAGCTTCATTATAAATTTTTAATTTTTTCAGGAATTCCCTTTCCTTAATCATATTAAAAAGCTTTAAAAATTGCTCTTTGCTGTCCTCTTTTAATGCCAGCATAAATACGAAATCTACAAATTTATCATTTTCCCATTCCACAGGTTCTTTCAGTATCGCTACAGCAATCTTTGGAGTAATGACATTTTCTGGTAAACCGTGGGGAATAGCTGCTCCGCTCGGCAAAAAGGTTTTGCCGATTACCTCTCGTTTATAAACATCAAATAAAAACCTTTCATTTACACACTGCCTTTCATAAAGAACTCTAAAAAGCCCTTCCAACACTTCTTCTTTTGAATTAAAATCCGGGTTTATTAAAATAAAGTCCTCATCGATCATCTCACTGAAAATTCCCTTGGCTTCTCCTTCTAATTTTTGATCACATTTTATGCCAAGATAATTACTTATCCTGTAAAAGGCTCCGCCATCCAATATTTCTTCTATAGAGATAAAAGGTATTTCCGGAATTTGAGGGTCTATGGTCCCAACTATAGCTACAATATTTTTTATACTTTGAAGTTCTCTTATTTTTAATTTCGCATCTTCTCCATTAGTTAACCCAAGGGGTATTATCTCGTAAATTTCTCCGGTATTTTCTATCTTTTTTTCTATTAACCTCTTCATTCGTAAGGCAGCTCCTTCACCAGTAAGGCACAGGGTGACAATTGCCCTGGGTGCACTTATCCTGTCTTCTTTGGTGTAAATCCTTCCAAAACTAATATCGTTCTTATCCAAGCTTCCTGCAATTTCTTCAAGGGATGTGTCGGGTATTATTGCCTTTCTTACAGCTTCCAGCACCATAATAGTATCCACCCGGCCAATAGTCCTGGTAGGAATTCCCGTCCGCTTGGTAATTATCTCGCCAAAGGTGATCAGAGAACCCATATCAACTAACAATAGTACGCCCTTCCCTTCATCCACTTTTTTAACCACTTCGATAGCCCTTTCCAGAACCACTGCCGGTTTTTCATCCAAAGACATTTCAATTCCAACCGCATGTTCTACACCTAAAAGTTTATTAGCAACTTCTACCATGCCTTTTGCTACATGACCGTGAGTTAAAACGACTACCCCTACCCTTCCTTTTTTCACATTATCATGGGGATGGGTAATTGTCCTTAAATACATAGCGATAAAACCTATTTCATCTTCCGGTAGTTCAAAATCCATATGTTGTTTTGCTAACTTTGCCATTTCCTTAGCTATCTTATACTCCAGTTTATAATCCCTTTTAATTTTTTCTAACTGAGGATTAATAATTGGTTTGCCTTTTTTTATTCGTTCTAATGTAGCTGCTAAATGAACTGAAAGACAATAGTATAGATATTTATCAATCTTACCCAGTTTTCTTTCAGCTATTTTAACCATATTTTCGGAAAGCTTGGCCACTTCCTCTCCTACAATTTCTGCCAGCTCATGTTTCTCAAAAGTTTTTTTCCTGGTCTCGAATTGCCTTAATATTTCCTGAAATTTTACCTCCAATTCTCCTCCGATTACCCGGTTTATTACCTCCTGACTCAAACCTTCCTTTTTTAATTCCCGGTATTTTTCTTCAATGTACTCATATATCTCTTCCGGAAAAACGTAAAGGTCCTCTTTAACGGAAAATTTTTCGTCACCTTCTCCCGGTAGCACAACCAAATCCTTGGAAACAATATTTTCAATTTCTGGAGTCCTATTTATCACCTTCAACAGGCCTCTTCTTGCATGCACCGGAAGGTCAATAAGATCTATTTCAATAAAATTCCCATGATTCCCTATATATGTCAAAAATCCCCGGGCACAGGCTACCTGTATATCGCTCCTTAATTGACCTATGTTTCCAGGACATTCATAAATTAATAAAGCTCTCAATGCTTCTTTTTTTACTTTTATTTTTGCTCCTATTTTATCGGCTTCCTTTTTGAAAAAATCCCGGATTATTTCAAACCTTTCTCCTATTGGCCTTGTGCTTAACGGTGGAAGTTCAATTACCATTGGGATTCTTCTTCGAAAGGTCAAGAGAAGGTTAGATTCTACATCTTCCGTAGTGGCAGCAATAATCATCACGTTTACCTGCCTTGTGGTCTCGGTTTCTCCGAGCCTCCTGAATTTTCCTTTGTCGATAAGGTAATATAAAATTTCCTGACCTTCCGGTGGTAACCTGTGAACCTCATCTAAAAAAAGAATTCCACCATTAGCTTTTTCTACCAGTCCTTCCTTTGCGGCATCGGCCCCGGTAAAAGCCCCCCTTACATGGCCAAAAAGCTGAGAAAGTAAAAGCTGGGGGTTTTCCGCATAATCAGCACAATTAAAAACTACAAAAGGAGCATCCTTTGAAAGCCTTCCTACTTCTACCGCATATTGATACATGGCCTCGGCCAAACTCGTTTTCCCCACCCCGGTTTCCCCTAAGATAAGGGTGTGCAATCCGTAAGGAGGGTATAAAACCGCAGCTTTAGCCTGCTCTACTTGTGGCTTTAAACTTCCATCGTACCCTATGATTCTCTCAAACCCCGATACTACTTTGTTTTTTTCTGCAGGCTTTTTAATTTCTTCATTTTCTTTTTTATCCGAAGGCTCCGTAAAAATGCATCCCATTTCCTGCCTTATTTTAGATATCAAAAATCTCGATACATCGTAACCCCTATCCCTGAGCACCCTGGTAAGTTCCCTGTTTGAAATTTTTTCATTTTGGTTTAAAATTTGTTTAATTTCCCGCAATAAATACGGCTTTCTTCTTTCCCTCGAATCGGGTATGTTTAATTCTCCTCTTAGAACCGTTATCTCATCCCTTCTCATACCCAGTAGTTTAGAAAGTTGTTCATCCGTATAAGGATTTTTTTTATCTTCTTTTTCAATTAATTCTATTAACTGTTTTTTCACAAAATAATCACCTCTTTTCTAACATAATGTGCAACTATTATACCATTGGTGGTAGTTTTTGTGTGGCGGAAAAATAATGAAGTCTTGTAAATCTAAAATAAAAAGGGGAGAAGTTTCAAAACATATCTCCCCTTTAGGTTATTTTAGTTTCTTTATTCTTTTTTTTCGTATTTCAGGGTTTTCTTTTCTACCTTGGTATAATAGATTATGTCAAATATATCTTTAATTACATTTGCTCCCCTCGCAAATAAAAGACCGGTCAAAATTGTGCCAATTACGGGAAATGTGAATTTAATATTTGCTATTTCAAATATATTGAGATTGATCCCAAGAGTTATTATAGCAGAAAGAAATATCGCGATAACCCCTCTTTTTTCTTCTTCCGACCAGTTTATAAAGGGCTTTGTAAAAATGTTCAACAAAAAAAGCAGGGTATTTGTTAAAGATTCAATTACAACAGAAAGCACAGCAATGGTTTTAAAAATATCCACATTAAAAACCCCCTTGAGCGCTGATTTCTTTAATATAAAATATTCAATACGCTCAATGGAGGACACTGCGAAAATAATTGTATATTGCTTGAGCAGCTTTTTTGTTCATACCTGGTACTTGCGCCAGTTCCTCAATGCTTGCCTTTTTAATTTCTTCTATACTCGTGAAAGCTTGCAAAAGGGATTTTCTTCTTTTTTCACCGATACCGGGTATTTTATCAAGAACCGACTCAACGTCTCTTTTTGCCCTTAAGTTTCTATGATAGGTAACGGCAAAGCGATGAGCTTCATCCCTCACCCTCTGCAATAATTTCAATGCCTCAGAAGTTTTTGGAAGTTTTATAGGTTCTTTATCATCTTTATAAATTAGCTCAAACTCTTTGGCTATGGAGATTACCTCAATTTTTTCATTAAACCCAAGCTCTTTCAAGGCTTCCTTTGCGTATTTTAATTGACCGGGGCCCCCATCTATTAACAGTAAATCGGGGATTTTCCCGAATTTTTCATCTCCTTTTTTTACCCTATTAAACCTCCTTTTTATTACTTCTTTTATACTTTCAAAATCGTTGGGCCCTTCAACGGTTTTAATTTTAAACCTTCTGTAATCCTGCTTTTTGGGTAATCCTTCCTCAAAAACCACCATGGAAGCAACAGAATCCGTTCCACCCGTATTTGATATATCAAAGCCCTCTATTCTAAAGGGTAATTTTTGCAATAAGAGTTTCTGTTTCAGTTCTTCCAATACGTTAAATTCTTCCTTTTTTTCCCATAATCTTTTTTGCATAACGTACTCCTTAGCATTTTCCAAAGCTAAGCTAATTAATTTTAAATCTTCTTCATTATTTTCATCGGCTATGACAATTTTTACCTTGGCTCCCTTTTTGAAACGAAGCCATTCTTCCACTAATTCTTTATCCTCGATATTTTCAGGCAATATTATTTCTTCCGGTATGGCTTTCATGTCATCATAAAATTGTTTTATAAAAGAAGAAAGTACTTCTTTTGGTTCATTTTGATAGGGGTCATTAAAAATAAATGGCCGCCTTTCAATAAGTTTTCCTTCTCGCACAAACAAAACCATCACGCAAATTACATTCTCCAAGGAAAAATACCCAATTATATCCTTATTCTTTAAATCCATTGTAACCGCATGTTGTTTTTGCCTTACTTTTTCTATGGAAATTAATTTTTCTTTAATTTCCGCAGCGGTTTCAAAATCCAGAGCCTCAGATGCTTTAAACATTTTTTCCTTTAAAATATTAATTAATAAATCTGTCTTTCCTTCTAAAAAAAGAATAATATTCTCTACCATTTCCATATATTTTCCCTGAGGTACGCCACCCTTGCAAGGAGCAAGGCATTTTTTTATGTGGTAGTTCAAACACGGTCGTTCCTTCAAGGGCAATTTACTTAAATCCTTACTGCAGTACCTTATGGGGAAAATTTTTCTAATAGCATCAATGGTTTCTCTTAAAGCTCCCGCCTCCACAAAAGGACCAAAATATTTTGCTCCGTCCTTTTTTATTCGCCTTACTATTTCCAGATAAGGATAAGGAGCATCAAGGTTTATTTTTATATAGGGATACTGTTTATCATCCCTTAATAGAATATTGTATTTTGGTTTATGAAATTTTATTAAATTACATTCTAAAACAAGGGCTTCCAATTCGGATTCAGTAACAATAAGCTCAATATCTTCTATCTGAGAAACCATTGCCCGAACCTTGAGCGAAAGGCTCTCCTTATTTCTAAAATAGGATTTTACCCTGTTTTTTAAATTAATCGCTTTCCCTACGTAAATAATTTTCCCTTCGATGTCTTTCATAAGGTAAACTCCGGGTTTTTCAGGAAATTCATTAACCTTTAAAGGGTTAAACATATAGATTCCTCCAGGAAATATGAAAATTATATTTCATTAATAATGAATTCAGCAATCTTTTCCCCATCGTCCCTATCAAAAAAAGGTAAGTTTTTATCAAAATACTTAATATACGGCTTCCCTTCATAAGAAAACATAGGGCCTTTAATGAAAGTATTGTTTATATTTAAATCCTTCTTTCCTGCAAAACCAAGTATATCTTTTTTATAGTGTTTTAAAAACTCTATTTCATCCTTTTCCCCTTGCCCCTTCAAAATAAAAATTTTAGGGAATTCTTCATATTTAAAACCTTCTATTAAAACAATATCATAGTTGTCCATTTTTTTCAGCAAATCCCTTAAACCAACCTGTTCCCTTTTATACATCATTATACCTTCCCCGAAAATCCCTGCAACACAATCAGCCTTTCGACTTATAAACTTATCGGTATCCTTTCCCCCGAGTTTTAACCCAGACACCGCATGTTTTATTACCGCAACGGTTAAACCTTTTTCTTTTAAAATACCGATAAGTTTATATATAAGGGAAGTCTTTCCGCTCCCTGACAAACCGGAAATTCCTACAATTTTTGCCAATTTAAACACCGCCTGAAAGATTATATTAATAACATCTAAAAAAATTATACACAAAAAAATCAATAAAAAAGAGGGGTAAATCCCCCTCTTTTAAAAGTTTTCTTCCGGTGCTTTTTCCTCCAATCTGTTTTCCCATACATATTTTTTAGTTTCTGCCACCAGCACACCCGACAGCGCAAGGAGTGAAATAAGGTTTGGAATTGCCATCATTCCGTTTAAAACATCTGCTATATCCCATACTAAACCTAAGGACATCACAGAGCCGATAAAAGCCATAGCCACCCACAGCCATCTATAAGGCATTACCGCTTTCGTACCGAAAAGATATTCTACAGCCTTTTCACAGTAGTAAGACCATCCAAGTATTGTTGAATATACAAATGTCAACAAACCCAAAGTTAAAGTAATAGGACCTATTACAGGTATCTGTTCAAATGCAGTCTTTGTAAGAGCTGCTCCCTTTAAGCCCGTCTGCCAAGCACCAGTCGTAACAAGTACAAGCCCGGTCAATAAACAAATTACAACGGTATCCCAGAAAGTTCCTGTCATCTGAACAAGGGCTTGTCTTGCAGGATTAGGGGTCTGCGCTGCTGCAGCAGCTATGGGAGCACTTCCAAGACCGGATTCATTGGAGAAAACCCCACGAGCTACACCGTATCTTATGGCCTGTATCACGCCTGCACCGGCAAATCCACCGACCATTGCTTGCCCGGTAAAAGCGCTTTTTATAATTGTTACAATAGCTCCTGGAAGTGCGGATAGGTTCACCAGAATTATTATTAAACAACCAAGTATATAAACAATAGCCATAAAGGGAACAAGGGCTTCACATACTCTTGCAATACTCTTTATTCCTCCTATGATAACTATTGCTGTTAAAATAGCAATAACAAGTCCTGTAATCCATGGAGGTATATTAAAGGTATTTTTTACCATATCGGCAATCGAGTTTGCCTGCACGCCTACACCTATTCCAAAACCTGCAATGGCAGTAAATAGCGCAAACAGCACTCCCAGCCATTTCATTTTAAGTCCTCTTTCCAGGACGTACATTGGTCCGCCTGCCATTTGACCTAATTGGTTCTTTACCCTGTATTTCACGGAAAGTAGGGCTTCAGCATATTTAGTTGCAATCCCAAAAACACCTGTTATCCATAACCAGAATACCGCACCGGGTCCTCCAAGTCCCACTGCAGTTGCAACACCCACGATATTTCCAGTACCCACCGTTGCTGCCAGTGCTGTTGTTAGCGCACCAAAATGGCTGACATCTCCTTCTCCTTCGGAGGTCCTGGTTAAAGATAACTTTATAGCCTTACCGATATATTTTTGAATAAATCTTAATCTAAAAGTGAGGTATATATGAGTTCCTACAAGTAATACCAGCATCGGCGGTCCCCATACTATATTCCCCAACTTTGCCACTAAAGCCTCAAAAGCTTCCAAAAAAATCCCTCCTTAAATATTTTTACTTATTATTGCCAAATAAAGTTAATTTTACTAATATCACCTCCTGTTTTATATTTTGATATTATTTTTCAGTACATTTTTTTATTAGTCTATTAATACTTTTTTTATTTATTATATAACAAAGCAAATTCTCTGCCAATTATATTTAGTCTTATTTTGCTGATTTTTTTTTATAATAGTGTTAAATTGAATAAATTTATATTGCCAGAAATGGAAACTTTTTATTCCATAGTTTCCATGTAAAGAGGATTTTTGTCTATAAATATGGAATTATTAAATAGAAAATCTTCTCGGAGGGTGAAAAATGAAAAGATTTAGGTACCGTATAAGATTTAAAGACAGGGTAGGCATGGTAAGGGATGTTTCCGAAACCATAGCAAGCTGCGGTGCCAATATAATAGCGTTATCCGTAAAACAGGGAGAAATATATTTTAATATTGAACCTATTTCCGAAACAAAATTAAAAGACATTCTGGATAAAATAAGAAACATTAAGGATGTTTACGAGGTAACTCCAGTAGAATGGCTGCCTCATGAACTTGCTCAGCAACACCTGATAACTGTAATAAATTCCGTAGAAGAAGGAATAATATCCGTAAATAAAAATTTAATAATAACCACTTGCAACAACAAAGCATCAATTTTTCTTGGTTACGACTTGCCACCAACAGGTCAATCTTTAAAAGCTTTGACCGATTTGCCTGAAGAAATTATAAAAAACATTGAAAGAGGCAAAAGTATAGAACAAAAAGAGATTGTATTAAATACTCCAAAAGGACCATTAAGGGTTTTAATAAATGTCAAGCCTTTTTTTGATGATAAAGGATTGGTAGACGGAGCAGTAATTACATTGAGGAAAATGTCTGAAGTAAGGCGTCTTGCCCATTCTCTCACAAGGCCGGTAATGATCACCTTTGAAGATATTATCTATAAAAGTAAAAAAATGAAGGAAATAGTAGAATTAGCTAAAACCGTCTCAAAAGGAGATTCCACCATTCTTCTTCGCGGAGAAAGCGGCACAGGGAAAGAGCTTTTTGCAAGGGCAATTCACATGGAAAGTGAAAGAAGGGATTATCCTTTTGTGGCAGTAAACTGTGCCGCAATACCCGATACCCTATTAGAAAGTGAGCTCTTTGGCTATGCAGATGGAACCTTTACTGGTGCTCGTAAAGGCGGAAGACCCGGGTTATTTGAATTCGCTCATCACGGCACAATATTTTTAGACGAAATCGCAGAAATCCCCCCTCATATTCAGGTAAAACTTTTAAGGGTTCTTCAAGAAAACAGCGTCAGGCGCCTTGGTGAAATGGAAGAAATAAGAATTGATGTAAGGGTTATAGCTGCCACCAACAGGCCTTTGGAAGAAATGGTTGTAAGAGGAGATTTCAGGCAGGATTTATTTTACAGGTTGAATGTAATCCCAATTTTTATACCACCTTTAAGGGAACACAAAGAAGATATTCCCGTTCTTGTGGATTATTTTATAAAAAAATTTAACAATAAGTTCAATAAATCCGTTCAAGGAATCACTCCAGCCGCCTTAGAATATCTTTTAAGTTACGACTGGCCTGGGAATATAAGGGAACTGGAAAATGTGATGGAAAGAGCTATGAACCTCTGTAAAAAGAATATTATTTCCGAAAAGGAAATAATAATTAATTCCCCTACTGTATTCAGTTCTTCTTCTAAAAGATATTTTCAATTAAAAGATATTGTAAATGAAACAGAAAAGGAAGCCTTAATTAGAGCCCTTTCCCAGGGAAAAAGTGCAAGAAAAGCAGCAAAAATACTGGGGGTATCCCATACTACCGTAATTAAAAAAATGAAAAAATACGGTATTAATTTAAATGAACAAAATTAATTTTCTATAATAATGACAATGCCTGGTATTGTATTTCCAAATGGAAACTATTGTTTCCATAAATGCTTTTACCTTTTTCGGCCCTTTCAGATTTTGTGCGCAGGATCAAATTGGCATAATTTTTGCTTGTATTTAACAACGATAAAATAAAATATAAAATAGGAGGATTACCAGGATGATTGTGGGTGTTCCAAAGGAAATTAAGGCACAGGAAAACCGGGTTGCAATAACTCCTGCAGGAGTTGATGCTCTCGTAAGAGCAGGACATAAAGTCCTAATAGAAAAAGGTGCAGGAGAGGGAAGTGGAATTTCCGATGAAAGTTACAAATCCGCAGGAGCCGAGATTATATCCGATGCAGCCTATGTATGGGAAAAAAGCGACATGATAGTAAAAGTAAAAGAACCTCTTCCCTCGGAATACAAGTATTTTAGAGATGGTTTAATTTTATTTACCTACCTGCATTTAGCCCCTGAACCCGAACTAACAAGAGCTTTAATGGAAAAGAACGTAGTTTCAATTGCTTATGAAACGGTTCAAAAAGAAGACGGAAGTTTGCCTCTGCTCACCCCCATGAGCGAAGTTGCAGGAAGATTAGCAATTCAGGAAGGTTCCATATATCTTGAAAAATTCAGAGGTGGCAAGGGCGTTCTCCTTTCGGGTGTTCCGGGTGTACCTCCCGCTTCCATAGTAATCGTCGGTGCCGGCACCGTAGGTGTAAATGCATTAAAACGCGCTGTAGGTATGGGAGCAAAGGTTACTATACTCGACGTAAATGTAAATCGCCTTCGTTATTTAGATGATATTTACCAGGGTAGAGTTGAAACTTTATATTCTAACCGTTTCAACCTGATGAAGGCGGTTAGTGAAGCAGACCTTGTTATAGGTGCCGTATTGATCCCCGGTGCTAAAGCCCCGAAATTAATTACTGAAGAAATGGTACAGGCTATGGAACCCGGAAGCGTAATCGTTGATGTAGCCATCGATCAGGGAGGCTGTGTGGAAACCATAGATCATCCTACTACCCATGCGGAACCGGTATTTGTGAAACACGGTGTAATTCATTATGCAGTTGCCAATATGCCCGGTGCTGTTCCCAGAACTTCTACCTTTGCCTTAACAAATGCTACTTTACCTTATGCTTTAGAAATTGCCAATAAAGGCTGGAAAAAAGCCGTAATGGAAAATAAAGCCCTTGCCAAAGGTGTAAATGTTCTAAATGGGAAAATAACCTATAAAGCTGTGGCAGAAGCTCACAATCTGCCTTATACGCCTTTAGAGGAAGTTCTTTCGGAAATATAAAAAGCCCCTTCAGGGGCTTTTTATTTTTACTCGCCGCAGGGAAGGGAAAAATAAAAAACGCTTCCTCCTTTTTCATCATTTGACGCCCAAACCCTGCCGCCGTGATTTTCAATAATACTTTTTACTATAGCAAGGCCCAATCCGGTACCTCCCTTTTGTCTTGCCCTCGATTTATCCACTTTATAAAATCTTTCCCAGATAAAAGGCAGCTCGTCTTCCGGAATACCGGGCCCTTTATCCTTTACGCCAACCCTTATATCGCCATCGTCACCCAGTTCAGTAGAAATGATAATTTCTCCCCCTTCCGGAGAATATCTTAGGGCATTATCGATAAGATTTATCAAAACTTGTTCTATCCTGTCCTCATCGGCAAAAAGAAGAGGGGTTTCCCTTAAATCCAGTATAAATTTCACGCCTTTTTGAGCTGCTAGATTATGCATTTTTTGAACAACTCTCTCAATAAGTCTATTAATAGAAAATTTATCTTTTTTAAGGGTACCCTGTCCGTTCTCCATTAGCGATAGGTCCAGCAGGTCATTTACCAGTCTCTTTAACCTCAAAGTTTCTTCTAAGATTATGTTAATGTAATTGTTCAGGGTTTCTTTATCCTCCACCATCCCGTCCAATATGGCTTCGGAGTAGCCCTGAATATAGGTTAAAGGGGTACGCAGTTCGTGGGATACATTTGCAACAAATTCTCGCCTTAGATTTTCAAGCTTCTTTTCCTTCGTGACATCCTGTAATACCACTACGGCTCCCTTTACCCCATCGTTTAACAATGGTGAAACCTTTGCCAGAATTATTTTCCCATCTAAGTTTATTTCCTCAACAATATTTTCCTTTAAATCATATAACCTGAAAAGAGCGTTTTTCAGAATTTGCAAAGCTTCCTCCCCGGCATTTTCTTTTTCCTTTATATTTAAAAGTTCCATTGCTTGAGAATTTGCCATTACAATGTTATTATTCTCATCAAAAGTTATTACTCCATCGGTCATCCCCAGTAAAATACTCTTTAACTGGTCCTTTTCTTTTGAAAGTGCGTTCAAATTTTGTTTTAATGCATCGGAAAGAAAATTCATGGTCCTGGCAAGGGTACCTACTTCATCGTCTTCTATTATTTCTACCTTTTTGTCAAAATTACCCTTAGCCATCTCTTCCGCAGCTTCTTTCATCAAAAGTAAGGGTTTCGTAATACTTTTAGAAAATACCAAGCTTGTCCCCGATGATAGAAGTATTGCAAAAAATGCTGAAAGTAATATAAGCTTTCTTATTTCCCATACCGATGAAGATAAAGAGGCCATTGGCGAAAATAGCAGAAGACCCCCAATTACATTACCATCAGTGGCCACAGGTAAAGCTACCATTAGCATTGGATTTTCTACTCCACGAAAAAAGTTTCTTTTTACCAGTATTTTCCCGTTGAGAATGCTATTAAGTTCATTTTTATCAAGAATCATTCCCATCTTTGGATGAAAGTATTTAGGACAGACCAATATAGTTCCCCGTTTATCTATTAATACCGCATTGGCATTTATAAATTTTGTTATGTCTATAAACTCTTCTACATTTGAACCCCGCAGAATTAATGAAATCAATTGCTGGCCTTCATTTATAAGTTCGTTTTCCTTTATTCTAAAATAAAAGTCTTCAAAGAATTTAGACAAAATCAACCCCGAAAATATTATGGCAACAATAGAAATCAGGCTAATAAATGCCCATAGTTTCCACAATATGCTGTTTTTAATCTTAATTTTCACTTTACCACCTCAAATTTATAACCTACTCCCCACACCGTAACAATATATGAGGCTGCTTTGCTTCTACCAAGTTTTTCCCTCAATTGCTTTATGTGGGTATCAACCGTGCGCAAGCTGCCGTAAAAATCGTAACCCCATACCTCTTCCAGCAATTTTTCCCTCGTAAATACCTTGTCCTTATTCTTAGCAAGAAAATATAAAAGATCAAATTCCTTGGGAGTCAAAGTTACTTCTCGTTCATCCACCTTTACCAATCTTGAAGAAGGGTCAATATAAAGACCAGGAAAATCCAGGACATCCTTATCTTCCTTAGGGCTAAGTCTCCTGAGCAGGGCTTTAACCCTGGCCACCAGCTCCCTGGGACTGAAAGGTTTTACTATATAATCATCGGCTCCAAGTTCAAAACCCAAAATTTTGTCAAACTCTTCCCCTCTTGCGGTTAGCATGATAATAGGCACATCGGAATTCTTTCTCACATTTCTGCATATAGTCCATCCATCTACTTCGGGTAGCATCAAATCCAATATTATAAGATTATAATCATTTTCTTCTATCTTTTTTAAAGCCGTTTGTCCATCAAAAGCCTCATCAACCCTGAAACCTTCTTTCTCCAGATAAAGCCTTACCAGGTCCACTATTCTTTTTTCATCATCCACTACGAGTATCTTAGGCTCCATCATTAAAACCAGCCCCTTAAAAAAAAGAGTTTATAGAATCATTATAATTTTATTACTTAAGTAACGTCAATAATTTAAATTACAGTATATTTAAAGCTTTTTTCTCATCTCCCCGCTTGCCCCATCAATATAATAATCCCCTTTAATTAATAAAGATGAAACGGGTACAATATCATATCCCTGTTTTATCAATTCAGGTAAAATTATTTTTAAAGCCTCAGGGGTGTTCTTTCCATTATTGTGAAAAAGGACTATAGAACCCGGTTTAACCCTTTTAATTACCCTGTCATATATAGCCGATGCGCTTAAATCCTTCCAGTCCAATGAATC